>JAURLQ010000178.1 GCA_030831125.1 Gammaproteobacteria bacterium | reverse complement strand
ATCTGTCCCCAGGACAGACTCTGTGAAGGTGCCTGTACCCTCAATGACGGATTCGGTGCAGTCACAATCGGCAACATCGAAAAACATATAGTTGATACCGCTTTTGCCATGGGCTGGCGTCCGGACATGAGCAAGGTGGTGCCCACCGGTAGAAAGGTCGCAATCATCGGAGCGGGCCCAGCCGGACTTGGATGCGCAGATGTTCTTGTGCGTGCCGGGGTAAAACCCGTGGTATTTGATCGTTATCCCGAGATAGGTGGCTTGCTTACCTTCGGTATACCAATGTTCAAGCTGGAAAAGGAAGTCATGCATCTGCGCCGGGAAATATTCGAAAGCATGGGCATGGATTTCAGACTCAACACCGAGATAGGCAAGGATATAGCCTTCCAGTCACTGATAGATGAGTACGATGCCGTGTTCCTCGGCATGGGTACCTACAAGGCAATGACAGGAGGATTCCCCGGTGAAGATCTCGACGGCGTGTATCCGGCATTGTCATTCCTGATTGGCAACACCAACAAAGAAATGCAGTACGATGTGAATCTTGCACCCTATGTCAGTATGCAGGGCAAACGGGTCATCGTGCTGGGTGGTGGTGATACTGCGATGGACTGCAACCGTACCTCTATCCGCCAGAACGCGGCATCGGTTTCCTGTTTCTACCGTCGGGACGAGGCAAACATGCCCGGTTCCAGACGTGAAGTGGAAAATGCCAGACAGGAAGGGGTGAAATTCGTTTTCAATCGCCAGCCGGTCGAAATTATTGGCGAAAACGGCAAGGTTACAGGCGTCAAATTCGTGACCACACGCATGGGTGAACCCGATGCGAATGGACGACGCAGCGCAGAAGAGGTGCCTGGCAGCGAAGAGATCGTGGCGGCAGATGCAGTGCTGATCGCTTTCGGCTTCCAGCCCAGCCCGGCTGAATGGTTTGCCGATTACAATATAGCGCTGGACAAGCGCGGCCGTGTACTTGCCCCGGCGGAGAGTGATTTCCCGTATCAAACCTCCAATCCGAAGATTTTTGCCGGTGGAGACATGGTGCGTGGGGCAGATCTGGTGGTAACCGCCATTTGGGAAGGTCGCCAGGCAGCCGAAGGCATACTTGATTACCTGAAAATCTGATGACAGCACCATTGCAAAATGACCGATTCCTTCGTGCACTGCTGCGCGAGAACGTAGATATCACTCCTGTATGGATGATGCGGCAGGCAGGACGTTACCTGCCTGAATATCGTGAAACAAGAGCCAGGGCCGGCAACTTCATGAGTCTGTGCATGAACCCTGAACTGGCCTGTGAAGTTACCCTGCAGCCACTGCGACGCTTTGAGCTTGATGCAGCCATTCTGTTTTCCGACATCCTTACCGTTCCGGATGCCATGGGTTGCGGCCTGTATTTCGAGCAGGGTGAAGGTCCCAAATTCCACAAGCCGGTTCGTACCGAAGCAGATATCAATGCACTACCGGTTATCAACACCGAAAGTGATCTGCCTTATGTACTCGATGCGGTAAAACTGATTCGTAGTGAGCTCGGTGGCAAGGTGCCGCTTATCGGATTTTCCGGTAGTCCCTGGACCATAGCTACCTATATGGTTGAAGGGGGCGGCAGCAAGGATTTTGCCACGGTCAAGGGCATGATGATGGCGCAGCCGCAATTGATGCATGCACTGCTGGAAAAAATTGCCCTGTCGGTAATCGATTATCTTAATGCACAGATTCGCGCAGGCGCACAGGCAGTCCAGATTTTCGATACCTGGGGAGGTGTGCTGACGCCGCATGACTATCGTGATTTTTCGCTGCATTACATGGAAAAAATTGTTGCAGGCCTGATACGGGAGAACGAAGGGCGCAAGGTGCCTGTTATCGTGTTTACCAAAAATGCCGGGCTCTGGCTGGAAAGTATTGCTGTCATTGGTGCCGATTGTGTCGGTCTCGACTGGACCATCAATATTGGTGATGCCAGAAAACGTATTGGCGACAAGGTGTCGCTGCAGGGCAATATGGACCCATCGGTTCTTTATGGCAGTGCTGATCGTATCCGGAGGGAAGTGGGGGATATTCTTTCAGGTTTTGGCCATGGCAATGGTCATGTGTTCAATCTTGGTCATGGTATTCATCAACATGTGAACCCGGATCATGCGAAGGTATTCATAGATGCCGTTCACGAGCTCTCTGCTCCTTACCACTCTTGATACCCCCCGACCAGTACCATGAATGACAAGGCAGGGTTAGAGCGCTATGCCTTTGTAGGCCTTGGTGCCAATCTGCCCTCAGGTTCATCCAGTCCTGCTGAAACACTCAAAGCAGTAATCCCGGCACTGGCACGATTGAGTGCGGCGCCTTTGCTCGTTTCCCGCTTATACATATCCGAACCGAAGGACTGTCCTCCCGGCTCGCCGCTGTATGTAAATGCAGTTGCGGCATTGTTGCCTGGTGATGATGAAACACCTGACTCATTTCTGGGGAAGCTGCAGGCACTTGAAAATGGCTTTGGCAGAGCAAGAACAGGTACGGTCAATGAAGCAAGAACACTGGATCTGGATCTGCTGTACTTTGGCAACAAAACTTCTGCGACCCAGACACTTGTCCTCCCGCATCCCCGGGCTCATCAAAGACGTTTTGTACTTGAACCCTGGATAGAACTGGTGGGTGAGCGTTTTCAGTTCCAGCAGCACACTCTTGGTTACTGGCTGGCCGAAAATCAAGATCCGCAACTTGCCCTTTTTACAGAAGCATAAAAAACCCCGGCAGAGCCGGGGTTACAAGTAAAGGTATTAGCATAGGGGGAACTGCGATACCTGTTGAGACCAACAATCAGAATGGATATCTGATGTGTGTATTTTACAAAGCTGTGCAAAAAAAAGATCAGGAATCCTTCACATTCCGGAACTGCGGATGTGAGCGGAGTCACATCCTTTCCAGAAAATCTCCAGAAATACAGGGAAAAGGCGTAGAGAGCAGACCTGATGCCAGATCTGCACTCTTCAGGATCAGAGCTCAACCGTCAGGTCAAAACCTTCCTTGTTCAGTTCAAAGTTGCCGTCCATAACTGCGTAAAGCCATTTGGATGACTTGGCCAGTCCACCCAGCGGGTACAGGTGAACCTGGTTGATACCGCATTCCGGATCGTTGGCTGCATAGTTGGCCAGATCGCGTACCAGTTTGTCGGGCGCATTGGTCGTCATCAGTTTCGCGATGTTGGCCGCCTGTCTGGTAATGACTCGCATCGAGGGACCGATCCCGCAGGCCTTGGCGTGTGCCATCAGGGTTTTGATGGTGGCAAGGCCGGGGATACCGATATGGATGGGGAGCTCGTTGCCTTCAGCCTGGATCTTCTTGTCCCAGGCAATGATAGGTTCGGCCTCAAAACAGAATTGGGTGGTGATATACATTTCAATACCATGTTCTTTCGCATAGGCATTCTTGGCGAGTAAAGCTGAGGTAACATCAGCAGGCGGGATGTCAGGTGAGCCTTCAGGGTGACCTGCAACTCCAAGTTTCCTGATGCCATATTTCTGGAACAGATCCAGCTGCAGGATTTCCATTGAGCTGGAAAAATCGCCCACCGGATTATCCACGCCACCACCAATCAGCAGGGCTTCATCAACGGCGGCCTCATCCTGGAATATTTTGAGGTTGTCTTCAAAGAACTGTTTGTTCGGTATGGAGCGTGCTGCAAAGTGAGGCACGGGTTTCATTCCTTCGGCAAACAGGCGTTTGACGGTTTCTACAGTGTCGCGGATATCTGAGCCCGGCAGAAAGGTGACAAAAACTGTGGAGCCTTCGCGAAGCAGGTCGCGGAAGTTTTCAATTTTCTTTGCGCCGCCGGGGGTTACTTCAAGCGAGGTGTTTTCAAGGAACTTCAGGATATTTTCTTTTTCTGTGGACACTGACTGCTACCTGTACATGGACAAAAAAGGAGCGCCATTTTAGCTTTTTACAGGACCCCGGGTAAACTCGACCATGACACTGGTTATCACTTCAAGCTGATCCGGCTCAATGATGTAGGGCGGCATGGTATAGAGCAGTTTCCCGAAAGGACGCAACCAGACTCCTCTTTCCACAAACCAGGCCTGGGCCGTTGCCATTTCTATGTCTTCCCGCATTTCAACAACGCCGATGGCGCCCAACACACGGATGTCCAGAACACTATCTGCATTGGCACAAGGGGCAAGCTGTGATGTCAGTTGCTGTTCTATCCTGGCAATGTTTTGCTGCCAGGGAGAATTTACCAGCAAATTGACACTTGCCAGTGCAGTGGCACAGGCTAGCGGGTTGGCCATGAAGGTAGGACCGTGCATGAAGACGCCACCATCAGTCGAAATCACTTCGGCAATGTGATCAGTACACAAAGTGGCGGCCAGAGTCATGTAGCCGCCGGTCAGAGCCTTGCCGAGGCACAGGATGTCAGGGCTGATCCCTGCGTGTTCGCAGGCAAAGAGCTTGCCGGTCCGGCCAAAGCCGGTGGCGATTTCATCAGCAATCAGCAGAACATCATAACGGTTACAGAGTTCACGCACGCCTTTGAGGTAATCAGCAGAATAGAAATGCATGCGCCCTGCACCCTGCACTACCGGTTCAAGTATGACTGCTGCAATTTCGCCGGCATGTTGCGTGAGCAACTGTTCAATCTGGTCGTGTTCGCCTGCTGCAAGCGGCTGCCCGAAGGGAGAGGCCGGTTCCGGGGCAAACAGTTGTGACTGGAGTGCATGGCTGAACAGGTGATGCATGCCGGTAACCGGATCGCAGACTGACATGGCTGCAAAAGTGTCACCATGGTAGCCCTTGCGAATGCTCAGTAGTCGGTGTCTTTTCGGTTCGCCCCGGGATATCCAGTACTGCAGCGCCATCTTGATGGCCACTTCTACACTGACCGAGCCTGAATCACTCAGAAATACGCGTTCAAGACCGGGAGGTGTGAGCTTGACGAGCAGCTTTCCCAGTTCAACGGCAGGCGCGTGTGTAAGACCACCAAACATGATGTGCGCCATACTCTCCAGCTGGGTTTTTACGGCCTGGTCCAGAACCGGGTGTCTGTAGCCATGTATGGCACTCCACCACGAGGCCATGCCATCGATCAGTACCGTGCCATCTTCAAGGAAGATCTTTACCCCTTCTGCCCCTGAAACCGGATAGACAGGCAGCGGGTTCTGCATGGAGGTATAGGGGTGCCAGAGGTGGTTTTTGTCGAAGTCGGTATCAATCATGTGTGTTGCCGGTCGTTTGGCCGATTATAGGGGTGGGGGGCTGTGTTCCCAAGACAATGGGCTACAGTCTTTGTTTGCAGCTGGGCTGATTTGCACAAGGCAAGGGATATGACGTTTACTGCCTGTCGCTGCCACAGCTCTTGAACGGCGCTGCGGTGCGGACGCCTTCGGCTTGCGCTCCTCGCTTTCCCGCTCAAGTGCTGTGTCAAAACGCTCCCTTTATGGCAGAAAACGTCATATCCCTTGCCTTATGCAAGCAACAAATTCAGGCTCTGGCCAGCGCCCAGACATGAGCGTCCAGTGGTTGTCTTGCATGCCTGTGGAGCAGTTTGGCCAGGGTTCTGACGGTTGTCATGGTGGTGCAGACATCGTCAATAATGGCCACTGATTTCACCGTTTCAGGAATCGGGCCCCAGAGTGCAAAGGCTCCATTGAGATTTCGCCGACGTTCTCTCGCACCCAGTCCCTGCTGTGGTGGCGTGTGCCTGACTCGCCTGACCAGATTTGTGTTTACTGGCAGATCCAGGTCCTTGCCCAGTTGCCTGGCCAGCATTAGTGCCTGATTGAAGCCGCGCTCCCTGAGGCGACTGGCATGCAGAGGTACGGGAATCAGCAGCTCAGGCAGTTCGTGCGCGCTGTATGCCTCATGCAATTGTTCCAGCAGCAGCTCACACAGTACGCGTGCATTCTGGAATTTGTGCCGGTATTTGAATTGGCTGACTAGCCCGCAAACCGGTTCCTCCCAGGTGAAAGGGGCGAAGGTCCTGCAGATTACCTTGCGCCCTGACAGGCAGGCACCGTAACTACTGCCGGGCGTAATGCCTGGTGGCAGAGGCAGGGCGCAACCCGGGCAGGGGTTTTCTGTTTGAGGCAGGGCACTTCTGCAGCATGCACACAGATCAATATCGGGTTGCCCGGCAGTTTTGCAGACAATACAGACAGACGGAAACAGCCAAAACTGTATAAAATTTAGCCATCTGGCAATTATTTCGTGAACATTTGTTGACATGGTGCGGGCTGAAATTACCATAGCGGCCTTCATACCAGATCATCAAGTGTAGTCCGCTAACGGTATCCTGCCAGCACACCAACCAGGAAAGTTCATGTCCCCCGTAATCCGCCATGATTGGCAAAACCACGAAATTGAAGCCCTGTTCATTCAGCCATTCAACGATCTGCTGTTCCAGGCTCACAGCATTCACCGTCAATGCTTTGACCCCAATGCCGTTCAGGTCAGCACATTGCTTTCAATCAAGACCGGCGCCTGTCCCGAAGACTGCAAATACTGCTCGCAGAGTGGGCACTACAACACGGGTCTGGACAAGGAAAAACTGATGGAAGTGCAGAAAGTTCTCGCAGAGGCACAGCGGGCCCATGAAAACGGGGCTACCCGATTCTGCATGGGCGCTGCCTGGAAGCATCCTTCCCGCAAGGATTTTCCCTATGTGCTGGAAATGGTCAAAGGGGTAAAAGCCATGGGTATGGAAACCTGCATGACCCTGGGTCAGCTCAGCGAAGAGCAGACTGCAGCCCTGGCTGAAGCAGGACTCGACTACTACAACCATAATATTGATACCTCCAGAGAGTATTACAGCAAAATCATTACTACCCGGGATTTTGATGAACGCCTCGATACCCTTGCCCATGTGCGCGATGCCGGCATCAAGGTCTGTAGCGGCGGCATAGTTGGCATGGGGGAAACAGACAAGGACAGAATCGGCTTTTTGCGGGAACTGGCCAATCTGCCCCAGCATCCTGAAAGCGTACCAATCAACAACCTGGTGAAGATCAAGGGCACCCCATTGGAGAATGTCGAAGACATCGACCCTTTTGATTTTGTCCGGATGGTAGCAGTTGCCCGGATACTCATGCCCCATTCCCATGTAAGGCTGTCAGCCGGCAGAGAGCAAATGAACGAACAGATGCAGGCCCTGTGTTTTTTTGCCGGTGCCAATTCCATTTTCTACGGTGACCGTCTTCTCACCACATCCAACCCGGATGAAAGCGATGACATGAAGTTGTTTGCAAGACTGGGCATTCATCCGGAACCTCTGTCAGAGAATGCGGGAGAGACACCAGCGCCGCAATCTTCCGGAGCCTTCTACGACGCAGCAGCTGCTCATTGAATCGATGAGTCAGTTCGCTGCAAGACTGCAGTCCCGTCTGCAAGAACGACAGACTGCAGGCTTGTATCGCAGGCGCAGGACGCTGGACTGCGCCCAGCAACCCATGGTGCAGATCCGGGGCAAAGCACTTCTGTCCTTTTGCAGCAATGACTATCTCGGCTTGGCCAATCATCCTGAAGTAGTTGAAGCCTTTCGCGAAGGTGCCCGGGAATATGGCGCCGGCAGCGGTGCCTCACATCTGGTATCGGGTCACAGTCATCCGCATCACGCGCTTGAGGAGGCCCTTGCCGAATTTACCGGACGCAGCAGAGCATTGCTTTTTTCCAGTGGTTACATGGCCAATGTCGGTGTACTGACAAGTCTGCTGGAAAAGGGAGACCAGGTTTTTGAAGACCGGCTCAATCATGCATCACTGCTGGATGGCGGGTTGTTTTCAGGTGCCCGCTTCAGAAGATACCCGCACCTGGATACCACACAACTGGCTGGCATGCTGGACACTGATCAGCCGGCAGGACTCAAACTTGTTGTAACTGATGGCGTTTTCAGCATGGATGGTGATGTGGCGCCGCTGGAAACCCTGATCAGGCAGGCCAGCCAAAATGATGCTGTCCTGATGATGGATGACGCGCACGGATTCGGTGTGCTCGGCAGCAGGGGAGGTGGTCTGGCCCAGCAGTGTGCTGACAAGGGCTGCGATATCAATGAAAAAAATCTGCAGATACTTGTCGGTACTCTCGGCAAGGCTTTTGGTACTGCCGGCGCCTTCGTGGCGGGTAGCGAGGCACTTGTTGAAACACTGATCCAGTATTGCCGCCCCTATATCTATACCACAGCACTTCCTCCTGCTGTGGCTGCCGCAACACTATGCAGTTTGAAGTTGCTGATTGATGAGTCCTGGCGCAGAACTCATCTGCAGAAACTGGTGAACGTTTTTCGTGAAGCATGTCAGTCGCTCGGCTTCATACTGACAGATTCACAAACACCCATTCAGGGGCTCATTCTGGGCAGTGCGGAAGCTGCTATGGCTGCAAGCAGTAAACTTGAAGCGCTTGGTTTGTTGGTTACTGCAATACGCCCGCCCACAGTGCCGGCTGGCACCTCACGCTTGCGGATTACGTTCAGTGCAGCGCACAGTGAAGCAGATCTGGCGAGACTACTCGATGGATTGTCACGGATTGCAGCTCTGGAATCCGGAAAGTCATGAATAGCAGACTGACGACAGAAACTGTTGAAGGATCGCTCGCAAAAATTCCGCGAGACTCTATAGCCAGATCTTTCGGCGACGCTGCAGCGAGTTATGACTCTTTCGCAATGCTCCAGAGAAAAGTGGCTGATCGGCTGATACAGAAAATCGATACCAGTATCCATCCGCTTGCCATGCTGGATCTGGGTTGTGGTACCGGCTATTGCGCTGCAGAAATGGCAAAACGTTATGCGGAAGCTGCACTGGTTGCCATGGATCTGGCATTGCCAATGTTGCAAAAAACCGCAGAGACAGAAGTTCAGGCATGCCTTGTGTGCGGCGATGCACAGGAGCTCCCGTTTGCTGACAATGCGTTTGATCTTGTCATTTGCAGTTTGATCCTGCAGTGGTGTGCAGCTCCATCAAACGTTATGCGAGAACTCTTCAGAATCCTCAAACCGGGCGCAACAGCATTGCTCAGCACCTTCGGTCCGGCCAGCCTGGAAGCGCTCAGGTTGGCCTACAGCAGCGTGGATGATCAAGTACATGTGAATGAATTCATCCCCCTCGACGCCATGGTTGAAGCAGCGCATGATGCCAGTCTGGTCTGCACAGCAACTGTTGAAACCGAGACACGTCATTACAGCTCACTACAAGCGCTAGCCCGAGAACTCAAGGGCATAGGAGCCCACAATATGAACAGTGGCAGGCCGGCAGGCCTTACTGGCAAGCAGAAGTTTTCCCGCGCCTGTGCAGCCTTTGCGGCAATGGCTGATCAGCAGGGGGGTGTACCGGTCGACTACGAAATCCTGTACCTGCAACTGTCAAAGCCTTCAGAGGAATAGCAGCATGCAAGCCTGGTTCATTGCGGGGACAGATACGGGAGTTGGCAAAACGCTGGCCAGTTGTGCCTTGCTCAAGGCTGCAGCAAGGGCTGGATACACAACGGCAGGTATGAAACCGGTAGCTGCCGGTGCTGAAATCACAAAGGCGGGGTGTCGCAATGAAGATGCCCTGTTGTTACTGCAGTCTTCAACGCTGCAGTTGCCCTATGAGCGGGTCAATCCGGTTTGCCTCAAGCATCCGTTTTCACCGCATCTTGCCGCCAGAAGGGAAAAGCAATTGATCAGCATGAATATGCTGATTAACTCCTGTCGCGACTTCATGGCCTGTGGCGCAGACTTCATTCTTGTTGAAGGTGCTGGCGGCTGGCGTGTACCAATCAATGATGAGGAGCTGTTGTCGGCCTTGCCTGTAAAGCTGCAACTGCCTGTTATTCTGGTGGTAGGGATGCGGCTGGGATGCCTGAATCATGCTCTGTTGACTGCCGAAGCCATCCGCAATGACGGACTTGAGCTGGCAGGTTGGGTAGCCAATGGCATTGATCCGGACTTTGAATGCCGGGATGAAAATATCCAGACGCTGCAAAGCAAACTGGATGCGCCACTGCTTGCAGATATTCCCTGGTCACCAGGGGATGATCCGGGACAAACAGCTGGCCGATTTTGCCTTGAAATGCTGTCATCGAACTATTGATTACAGGCAGCTGTTTGTATAATCACCAGCCTTGCTCCGGACTTACGCTCCGATTCGCAAAAGGTGAAGCACATGAAAAACGCCCAACAGCGCATAGTGGTCTGTGCGCTCTATCATTTTGTCAGGCTCGACAATTACGCCGACATGCAGGCTCCCCTGCTCAGTCTCATGAAACAGGAGGGGGTCAAAGGCACATTGTTACTGGCTTCTGAAGGTATCAACGGCACTATTGCCGGTACCCGGGAAGGAATTGATGCAGTACTTGCCTGGCTGAAACAGGATCCCGGGCTGACGGCACTCGATACCAAGGAATCCTTTGATGACGAGATTCCTTTCTATCGCAGCAAGGTCAAGCTCAAAAGGGAAATCGTGACCATGGGGGTCGAAGGCATCGATCCGAACCGCAAGGTTGGTACCCACATTGAGCCAAAAGACTGGAACTCACTGATTTCTGATCCCGACGTACTGCTCATTGATACACGCAACAGCTACGAGGTCCAGATTGGTACCTTCAGGAATGCGGTCAATCCCGATACAGAAACCTTCAGGGAGTTTCCCGCTTATGTGAAGGAGCATTTGGATCCGGCAAGGCACCGGAAAGTGGCCATGTTCTGCACAGGAGGTATACGCTGTGAGAAATCCACGGCCTATCTCAAGGAGCTTGGCTTCAACGAGGTTTATCACCTCAAGGGTGGTATTCTGAAGTATCTGGAGGAAGTACCGGAATCCGAATCATTGTGGCAGGGCGAATGCTTTGTGTTTGACAACCGGGTTGCTGTTGATCATTCCCTTCAGAAAGGAGGCTATGACCAGTGTCATGCCTGTAGATTGCCGATAACCGACGAAGACAAGCTGAGCACACTTTATGAAAAAGGCGTGAGCTGCCCACATTGCCATGGCACACGGCGTGCAGAAGAGTTGAAACATTTGCGGGAACGTCAGCACCAGATAGATCTGGCTGCCTCAAGGGGTGAAAAACATCTGGGTCAGGAAGCTGCCGAGCTGATAGCCAAACGCAAGGCCCGCAAGGAAGCGTATAGGCAACATCAGCAGGCATTGGCCAAGCTTAAGCTGACAGAAGGTGCCTGACAGGAGTTTGACCATTACTTTCATATTTCGTTGGTAAATTGCACCAGTGTGTCTGTCCGGATGCCGCCCTGTCATCATGCTTGATCTGGCACATGGACACAGGACCGAATTCGGGAATAATGCCCGGCTATCAAAAAAAATATCAGGAAACAGAGATGAACAAAAAATCCCTTCCATTGGTCATTGTGGCCGTTATCCTTCTGGGGCTGTTGTACTGGGTATTCGGGGTGCCTTCTGTAGGCAATCCGGATATTCCAACCGACGCGGCCAGTATTGCCCGGGGTGCCTATATCTATAATGCGGGCGGTTGTGGTGCCTGTCATCAGCCCGAGGGTACCGAGGCGGCTGTGGGGGGCTATGAAATTGAATCTCCAATGGGGGGTACTTTCATTGTGCCCAACATCACGCCTGATGATGAGACTGGTATCGGCGGCTGGACCGGACGGGATTTCCTGCTGGCACTCAAGCATGGCCGCAGCCCGGGAGGCGGGTTCTACTGGCCGGCATTCCCCTACAGAACCTATATGGATATGACTGACGAGGATGTGCTTGATCTTGCTGCCTATGTCATGTCCATGGAGCCTGTTCGTATGCAGCAGCCTGATCATGACATTCCTGCCTGGCAAATGCGTATTGGCATGGCCGGCTGGAACATACTGGCCGATTTTCTTGAAGGGCCCTATCCGGAAATTTCAGACGATCCACAGGTACAGCGTGGTGCCTATCTGGCCAGAGCGTTGGGGCATTGCAGCGAATGCCATACGCCGCGCAGCGGCCTGATGGTGATGCAGAAAAACCTGGAGTTCGAGGGTTCAGAAATCATCAAGTATGCCATTACGCCTGACAATCTGGCATCAGACGAATGGAACCAGGATGGTATGGTTTATTTTCTGCAGTCAGGGGAGAAGCCGAATTTCGATTATGTCGGTGGTGAAATGGCCGATGTTATTGACCATACCAGCAAGCTGGACCTTGAAGACCAGTTGGCCTATGCAGCTTTCCTGATGCGTGGCCACGAATAGAACGGCTTTAACCATGTAACGCCCGGCCAAAAAAAACGCCCCGATAAGGGGCGTTTTTCGTTGGTTCTGATGAACCGTTGTAGCGGGTAGTGCTTACTGCTCTACACGATATACATCGTGACATGCACCACATTTCGGGCCAATTTCGGCAACCGCAGCACGTACGCCATCAGCACCCTGGGTGTTGAGGATTTCGAGAGCAGCGTTGGCACCGTTTACAAGATCCATTGCTTTCTGGTTGAAATCATCCATGCCGTCCCAGATACGGTCGGCAGCGATGTAACGGCCAGGCTGGACTTCGCCAGCAGTGTTGGTCGCGAACAAGGCAGGAATCATACCAGCCAGCATGGCAACACGTTCTGCTGCCTCGGTGGCGGCTTCTGCGTTGAATTCACCGCCACGTGCCATACCACCCAGAGGGGCATTGGCGAACGACAGCAGCTTGAATACAGCGCGGCGATCGGTAATGGCCTTGGCAGCATCATCTGCAGCAGCCATTGTATTTACTGACATCAGCGAGCTCAGCACAACGGCTGAAGCGAGAGCAATTCTTTTCATCATGGTTTTCCCCATCTATCTGTCCTGGTTAACTTCAGTGGCACGTTCGTCGGGTCGAGACAGGTAAACTACGCGTACCAGCTGGACTATTGTGCCACGTTGTTTGACTCCTGTCTGCAATATGAGAGAGTTTTTATCTCTGCATTTGTGGAGAGTTTTACCGGAATTCTATTGCTACCCAGACCCCGACCATTCGGGAATTCAGTCTGGTAATCCTTTTCCGGTATCCTTGAGCACAAGTATGGTCAAAAACAGCTTAATTTACCCTTAATACCGCATTACCATAGCCTGTCCTGCAGAAACCGGAAAGACCGTAAATGACCCGGAAAAATTCCAGATTCAATTTTGAAGAATCCCTGGCTCACCTGGAGGGACTGGTTGAAGCGCTTGAAGAGGGCGAGCTCAGTCTTGAAGAAAGCCTGAAGGCTTTTGAGCAGGGTATCAAGCTGACCCGTGAGTGCCAGCAGGCGCTTGAGCAGGCGGAACAGAAAGTCCGTGTTCTTGTCAGTGAAGGGGAGCTACCCCAGTCCGAACCTTTTGGTGCGGATGAAGATAGCGAACAAGCTCCCGATCAACAGTAAGCAGATGCTCTCATATTCCCATGAATTGAAGCTGCGCCAGCAAAGGGTTGAGCGCCAACTGAAGATGCATCTGCAGTCTGTTCAGGAGTCTCGGCGACTTCGTGAAGCAATGCAGTATGCCGTACTCAACGGAGGCAAGCGTCTTCGACCCCTGTTGGCCTATGCAGCCGCAGAGGCGGTTGGGGGCAACATGGAAGCTGCAGATATCGCGGCTGTCAGTGTCGAGCTGATCCATGCCTATTCCCTGATCCATGACGACCTGCCGGCAATGGATGATGATGCGCTGCGGCGAGGAATGCCAACCTGTCATATAGCATTCGGCGAAGCAACAGCCATTCTGGCAGGAGATGCTCTGCAGACACTTGCATTTGAACTGCTCGCAGAGTCACCAGACCTCTCAACTGGCAATGGCATACGGCTGAAGATGATCGCAGAACTTGCCCGGGCCAGTGGCGCCAGGGGCATGGTGGCTGGGCAGATGACAGACATCGAAGCTGCAGGGGCTCAACTCGACGAAGAAGCCCTGGGTAACATGCACAGCCTCAAAACCGGAGCCCTTATCAGCGCCAGTGTGATGCTCGGAGCACTGTGTACCAATATTGCTTCACAAACGCAGCTGGACAGTTTGCGACTGTTTGCCGGTAAAACCGGACTGGCTTTCCAGATCAAGGATGACCTGCTTGATGTTGAAGCAGAAACTGCAGTAACAGGCAAGCAGCAAGGCAAGGATGCGCAACTGAACAAACCAACCTATACCTCCCTTTTTGGTATCACCGGAGCCAGAGAAAGACTCTCTGAAACCGTAAGGGAAGCGGAAGATGCGCTCAGGCACAGCAATCTGCAGGCCAGTGGTCTGCAGGCGCTGTTGCACCTGATTGCCGACAGAAGTTACTGATCTGTGACTGCGTCGGGGCAGCACTTTGGGATAGAATGCCACGTTAATTGAAAACCCAGTAGTTACAGATGTTTGACCACATTCCCTCCAGCCGTCCTCAAACGCCGCTGTTGGACTCTGTTGATTATCCGTCCGATTTGCGTCTGCTCAGCCAGGAACAGTTGCCCGAACTGGCTGCGCAGCTGCGTGAATATCTGCTTTATTGCGTAGGCAAGACAGGCGGACATTTTGGCGCGGGGCTTGGCGTGGTCGAACTGACCATTGCCCTGCACTATGTATTCAATACTCCTGACGACAGACTTGTCTGGGATGTCGGGCACCAGAGTTACCCCCACAAGATACTGACTGGCAGACGCGAGCGTATGCTCAGCATTCGCCAGGCCGGTGGCCTCGCCGCATTCAACAGCCGGGCCGAGAGTGAATACGACACTTTTGGTGTTGGTCATTCCAGCACTTCCATCAGTGCGGCATTGGGCATGATGATTTCTGCTCAGAAGCAGAACAGTGCCCGTAAGGTGGTTGCGATAATTGGTGATGGTGCCATGACAGCCGGCATGGCTTTCGAGGCCCTCAATCATGCAGGCGAACTTGATAATGATCTGCTGGTCATTCTCAATGACAACAACATGTCCATTTCCAGGAATGTAGGTGGTCTCTCCAGTTATTTTGCCCGTATGTGGGCAAGCAAGCCCTACAACTTCCTGCGATCAGGCAGCAAGAAAGTCTTGTCGGCCCTGCCACCAGCGTGGAAGGCTGCCCATCGTGCTGAGGAATACATGAAGGGCATGGTTTCACCGGCAACAATATTCGAAGAACTGGGATTCAACTATTTCGGGTTGATTGATGGCCATGATGTGGAAGGGCTGGTGGAGATTCTGGATAACATCAAGGATCTCAAGGGACCGCGCCTGCTGCATATAGTTACGCGCAAGGGCAAGGGCTACCGTCCTGCCGAGGCAGATCCTTACGGCATGCATGCACTCAACAAGATGGCATCGGCGTCAGAACAGCAGGAAGTTGATCATGACCAGGCTCCAAGTTATTCAAAGGTTTTTGGAGGCTGGCTGTGTGATATGGGGGCTCATGATGAAAAGCTCATGGCCATTACACCAGCCATGGGTGAAGGATCTGGCATGCGTCAGTTCGAGGCAGATTTTCCGGATCGCTTTTTCGATGTCGCTATTGCAGAACAGCATGCGGTAACGCTGGCTGCAGGTATGGCCTGTGAAGGGCTAAAACCGGTTGTTGCCATTTATTCCACGTTCCTGCAGCGCGCCTACGATCAGCTTATCCATGATGTTGCCCTGCAGAATCTTGATGTGCTGTTTGCGATAGACAGAGCCGGGCTTGTTGGCGAAGACGGCCCCACACACGCAGGCAGTTTCGATCTCAGTTATCTGCGCTGTATTCCGAATATGGTGATCATGACACCCAGTGATGAAAATGAAACACGCCTCATGCTCAGTACCGGTTTTCATTACAAGGGGCCTGCAGCAGTGCGTTATCCGAGAGGAAAGGCAACAGGCTGCAAATTGGAAACCAATCTCGAGACTCTGGAAATCGGCAAGGGCAGGGTGCTGAAGTCGGGCAGCAAGGTGGCATTGCTCGTTTTTGGCACTCTGCTCAAGGCGGCACGCGAGGTTGCAGAATCAGCAGGGTATACGCTGATTGACATGCGCTTTGTCAAACCACTGGATGAAACCCTGGTGCGGGAACTTGCTGCAAACCATACCCTGCTGGTTACCATTGAAGAAAACAGCATCAAGGGTGGTGCCGGTTCAGGCGTGAATGAGCTGCTGGCCCAGTATGCAGTGAATACACCCGTTCTAAATCTCGGTTTGCCGGATACCTTTCTTGAACATGGCAAGGTTTCCAGTCTTCATGCCGACTGTGGCCTGGACAGCAGCGGTATCAAGGCTGCAATTTCCCGGTTTATGGAATCCCACCAAGCGCACTGATTTTCCCCTTTTTTGCGCAGGAGCAAACATGGCCAGACGTCAGGCCACAGATATCGCCGGCATGGACATGAAATGGTATGTCGTGCGGCTGTTGATGCCATACCTGCTTGAATTCAAGGGCAGGGTAGGGCTTGCATTGCTTATGCTGGCCCTCGCCAAGGCTGCCACCATAAGCTTGCCATTCTTTCTGAAGTATATTGTCGATGATCTCGATCGCCAGTCTGATACATCAGACACAGTCATTCTTGTCACAGTGCCTGTCTTGCTTATCCTCGGTTACGGTTTTGCGCGTTTTCTCAATGTCATGCTCAATGAAGTACGCGATTCCATGTTCGGGCGCGTCACAGAAAGAACCATACGCCGCATCAGCCTCAAGACCTTTGATCACCTGCATGGACTGGATCTGGACTTTCACCTGAACAGAAGAACGGGTGGACTATCCCGTGATATTGAGCGCGGGACATCAGGTATCAGCTTCCTGATGCGCTTCATGATTTTCAATATTCTGCCCACACTGCTTGAATTGGTAATTGTCATTTCGATATTCCTTTCCGGGTACGGCATCGAGTTTGCCGGGGTGATCGTGCTGGCCCTGATTGCCTACGTGATCTATTCAATAATCGCCACGGAAAAACGCACCCGGTTCGTGCGTGAAATGAACCAGGCAGATTCGGCTACCAGTAATCGCGCTATCGACAGCTTGCTCAATTACGAAACGGTCAAGTATTTCACCAATGAACAGTTCGAATCGGGGCTGTACGACAAGGAGCTCGCCAACTGGGAGCAGGCCAAAAGGCGCAGTAGACTCAGTCTGTTTGCGCTCAATGGGGGGCAGGCCTTTATTGTGTCGGTATCGATGACGGTCATGCTTTGGCTTGCAGCCACAGGAGTGGTTTCAGGAAGCATGAGTATTGGTGACTTTGTACTGGTCAACACCTTCATGATGCAGCTTTTCATTCCGCTGAATTTTCTGGGCTTCGTGTACCGCGAAATCAAGGGGGCGCTGGCCAACATCGAGCACCTTTTCAAGTTGATGGGAGAGAAGGCAACAGTGAGTGACAGTGAAGGTGCAATTGAGCTTGCAGATGCCCTGCCTACTGTGGTTTTTGACAAGGTCAGTTTCAGTTATGAGCCTGAGCGTCGCATACTTGATGAAGTGAGCTTCACGATTGCCCCGGGAGAAAAAGTAGCCGTAGTAGGACCCAGTGGCTCAGGCAAATCCACGCTGGTAAAACTGTTGTTCAGATTCTATGACTGTGAGGCTGGCAGTATCCGCGTTGGTGGCAAGGATGTGCGCCAGCTGCAATTGAAATCCCTGCGTAGCGCGATAGGCATCGTTCCGCAGGATACGGTGCTTTTCAATGACAGTATCTACAACAATGTGCTGTATGGCCGGCCAGATGCAACAGAAACAGAAGTGTGGGAAGCCATCCGGCTTGCCCATCTTGAAGCTTTCATCAAAAGTCTGCCTGCCGGTGCTCAAACCATGGTGGGAGAGCGAGGCCTCAAGCTCTCCGGTGGTGAGAAACAGCGAGTTGCCATTGCACGTACTATACTGAAGCGTCCGGCAATTCTGGCTTTTGACGAAGCAACTTCAGCGCTCGACAGCAAAACCGAGCGCAGCATACTGGAAGCATTGCGCGAAGTGGCCAGGGGGCATACCAGTCTGGTGATAGCGCACCGCTTGTCCACTGTGGTGGATGCCGATCGCATTCTGGTGTTGGAAAAAGGCCGTATAGTGGAAAGCGGTTCACACAAGCAGCTGTTGACGAGCGATGGTGTCTATGCCGGCATGTGGCGTACCCAGCAGCAGGAGCGTAGCCGGGAGCAGGAAGTTGAAACTTTGGTGCTGTGAGAATTAACCGATAAAAACAAACAAAAAAAAGCCCGGCAATGCCGGGCTTTGTATTTGTAGCAATCCTTTCTCAGAGACCGCTGGTCTTTTCGAAGAAGGGAAGACCGAAATCATCATGCATGTCGAGCAGGAACTTGTTGTTTTCCTGGCAGATGTAATCTGCCAGTTCCTGGCCTTCAGACCAGTTGATATCCCATTCAACAGTCCATGGTTCGCTGTAGGCACCTGGATCTTCGATCACAGCTTCATAATGCAACACTTCCTTGTATGGGCGTGAAAAACGCTCAGTGGTGCGCAGTTGGTCAGTGTGCATGTAGCCACCGAAATCCAGCCAGGTTTTTTCATTGAAACCCACGGTGTCGACAACCAGAGTGTCACCTTCCCAATGGCCTACGGAGTGACCAAAGTAAGTGAGGTTCAGTTCATCGCCCTGTGGGTGTTCACGACCATCCATATGGATTTCGCGCCATACATGTCCGCCACCCTCAAAAAGAATAACGATGCGGTCGCGATCCTGGACAATTTCTGCAGGATACGGTGTTCCCATGGAGCGGGGGCCACCGGGAGGCAGGCAGAATCCTTCCGGGTCATATTTTACGTTGTTGCTTTTGTTGTAAGCCCACATGGAAGCAGTCCATGGCAGCATCGGTGGCTGGTCGCCTTCCTGATAACCCGGCATGCGCGCGGCAAAGTTGGTTACCCACGGCAGGTTCCAGACGCCGTCGCCACCCAGATCAATGGTGCCATCGGGCAGACGTGGAGTTTCTGTTCTCGGCCTGTCCTGTCCAGAGGCGGGCTGAGCCTGAACCCCTGTGGCAGCGTGTATAGCAGCAAGCGCTGCCACAGCCAGTAGTTTGTATTTACGGTTCATTGGTTCAGATCCCCTGAAAAAGCAGTATATGTAATGACTGGTGCATACCAGTATTTACAGGCCACAACCTTCAACTGGTGCGCTCTCATCTTCAACGAAGTCGCGCTGGCTGCTGCCGGCAAACAGACGCTGGCAGTTTTCTGCCAATATTACTGCCTGGGCATTGCCCTTGTAGCTGCCGTCACGGGCACGTGTGCCGGTTACATAGACTTCTGTGCCGATTTCCAGCGTGTTGCGGGTCCAGCCACGGCGCATCAGGCCGTTCGGGCTACCCATTTCCAGTGCCCATTCTTCATAGGAACCATCTTCGTTTTCCACTTCCATGAAGAAGTAGGTGTGCGGGTTGGTCCATTCTACCTTGGTCACTACGCCGTGCAGTTTGATGGACGTGTCGGCATCAAATTCAGCAGCAAAGGAATGGTGGGCAAGAACCTGGGCAGAAGTGCAAGCAGCAGTAACAAATGCGGCAAGTGCAATCAGTTTGGTTTTCATAACGTTTCTCCGTATTACTTGAGCCACTGCCCAAGGTGTTTAATATCAGGCCATGTCAGCTTTGAAAGACGGGCTGTCATGTCCTTATATTGATTCTTTTGTTTCAAAAATCCAGTTGGGTGCTGACTGAAGTTTGATATCAGTCAAGGTGTCCCATCAATTCAAGGTAAATTCAAAGTTTCCGGTTTTGCCGGCCTGGGTGTACGTGCCGATGTATTTGCGGTTGGTCCAGGAGCCCAGATTGCTCAGAGTGCCCTTGAGTACCAGTTCGCCTTCTTCCATGGGCGCAGTGATGGTCAGTGTCCAGGTGTCGGCATCAAGTTCAGCACTGGTGAAATCCACGCCTCGACGGCCCGGGTTTACTGCGCCGCTCAGGTCGCCGTTGAAGGCATCTATCAGCAGGCGAACACGGGTCTCACCATCAAGGGAGCCGGACCAGGAGCCTTTGGCAGGGTGACCGGTCTGGGCCAGCAGTGTGGCAGACAGGCTAAGACATGCAACAAACATCAGAAAACGTGAAATCATGGTTTTACTCCTCTGGGACAAAATCAGTCCTGAAACAGGTTCTGGTTATAAAAATATATAAAGCGTCGGTACGGTCAATCTACTTGTTATCCTGTTCCAGACCGGGTTGCCAGTTATCCTTGCTTTGGAGGCTGGCCACCCAAACGTCTTATTATCAGTATTACGTTTCAAAGCTGAACAAGGCTTTAACAGTACCTGGAGCGGACAGCAATACTACTATAGTGATCCAAAAGTACCAAAGCGCAGGATCAGGGCTTCCCCAAATTTCATATTGTGTGCACAAAAGCCCTAAAAACTTAAGGGAATTCAGCTATTTCGGACAATCCGGGCATATTGCTCTGATCGGCAGGTCAAGGTTGATCCTTATCGCTTCAGGTTGCTCTGCATGCCAGCTTGTCGCTGCAGGCTGGCTGCATTATTCTCGTTTCCATTCAAAACAGGTGTAAATCTCCAGCAGGCAGGTGAAACATGAGCGACAAGAAAGCCGAAAAGCGCCGAATAAGGGAAGAAAAGCAGGCTGCGGCCAAACGCAAGAACCAACTTGGCAGTATATTCATCAAAGTTGGTGCTGCTGTGATTGTTGTGCTTGCAATAGTGGTTTTCTACGAGGGCTTGTTCGGAGGACCACCTTCACTGCCGCCACAAGAGATAGGCGAAGCGGACCATGTCAGGGGAAACAGTGAGGCTCCCGTTACCTTGACGGTTTATGCAGACTTTGAATGCCCTGCGTGTCTGACGGAATTCCAGGTAATGGCCAGAGCCTGGCCAGCTATCAGTCAACAGGCCAGACTGGTTTTCAGACATTATCCGCTGGATATTCATCGTCACGCCTTTCTGGCTGCACGCTATGCCGAAGCTGCGGCAAGACAGGGGCGTTTCTGGGAGATGCACGATGCGCTTTATGCCAATCAGGACCTGTGGGCTGCCATTGATGATGCCACAGCCTTTTTTGATGGTCTGGCAACAGATATAGGGCTGGATACCGCACAGCTGAAACTGGATGTTGAGCTTGATGAAGTGCGCGACAAGATACTGTCTGACCAGAGAGGCGGTACCCGCGCAGGTGTCAGGGGCACCCCATCCCTTTTCGTCAACGGTACACTGGTGAATACACCGCGCAATGCCACAGAATTGGTTGGTGTGGTTGCTGCTGAGGCGGGAAGCTGATCAGTTGGTGCTTGCTTCTTCCCGCATACCGACCAGCAGCTCATAGGTAGGGTAGCCGTCGGGTGGCAGCCCTTTGAGCAGCTGGTAGTTCCGCACGGCTTCGCGGGTTTGTGAACCCAGGATACCGTCAGGTATACCTGCATCTACGCCAGCAGTATTGAGCAGCTCCTGCATTTCAAGGACATCGGCACGCGCCAGTGCCTGTTCTTCATTTTCCGGCATGTGCTGAATTGGGCCGCCCCCGACAAAACGATCAGCCAGATGCCCCACCGAAATGGCATAGAAAGTGGAGCGGTTCCACACCATGGTGGTGCGGAAATTGTTATAGGCAAGAAAAGCCGGGCCATTGGCGCCAGCTGGTATGATGACTGAGGCCTGCATGTCTGCATTGCCAAGAACAGTGCCGTCTACACGGCGTATGCCGAGTTGATTCCACTCGGTTACTGTCTTGCGTACTCCCGTGCCGGCCAATGCGAAGTCGAAGTTGTCGGGCAGCAATACTTCGCGACCCCAGCGTTCATCACCACGCCATCCCGAACGCGACAGGAAGTTGGCGGCTGAGGCAAATACATCAGGGAGTGAATTCCAGATATCCACCCTGCCATCGCCATCCCCGTCGGTTCCATAGGTGGCAAAGGTGCTGGGCATGAACTGGCACTGTCCCATGGCTCCGGCCCAGGAGCCGGTCATGCGATCAGCAGCAATATGCCCGTTGTCTATAATGCGCAGGGCAGTTAGCAGTTCATCACGGAAAAAGTCTGCACGACGGGGATCATAGGCCAGGGTGGCCAGAGCACGAATGACCGAAAATCCACCGGTATAGTCACCAAAGTTGCTTTCCAGTGCCCAGAACGCCACCAGATAATGAGGTTGCACACCGTACCGGGCCTGAATGCGGGCAAAGAGGTCGCGATGTTCTTCCAGAAGATGTTTGCCGCGCTCAATACGCGCATCACTCATCCGGTTACTCATGTAACCGGTAAAGGTCTGCACGAACTCGGGCTGGCTGCGGTCAAGCTCCAATACCCTTTCCAATGGAGAAGCTACATCGGCAAAGGCGGCATCCAGCGTGGTATTGCTGATACCCAGCGAACCGGCCTGATTACGCAGTTCCAGCAACCAGGCATCAAAACTCTGCTCTACCGAATCCTGTGCCGGCAGGGCCGGAGACAGCAGTATTGCCAGCAGTGCAAGGAGCAGTTTTCTCTGCATGATTCAGCTTTGTCCCTGTTGCCACTCGAACTTGTAGCCTACTGCGTACAGTGAGTGAATGAGTTCAACATCCGGCAATTGAGCGCTTATTTTCTTGCGCAGTTTCTTGATATGGCTGTCGATGGTACGGTCGCTGACCACGCGGCCATCCGAATAGATCTTGTCGACCAGCACACTACGGGAAAAAATGCGCCCTGGCTGGTCTGACAGCACCTTGAGCAACTGGAATTCAACGGCAGTAAGCTGCAGGTCCTTGCCATGTATGGTGGCCTTGTAGGTGTCGATATCGAGTATCAGACCCTTGTCAGCAACTTTCTCCCCCCCTTCGCTCCGGCGCAGCACAGCCTTGGCGCGAGCAACCACTTCACGGGGGCTGAAAGGTTTGCAGATATAGTCATCAGCGCCAAGTTCCAGACCCAGCAGTCGGTCGATTTCATCCACTTTGGCGGTCACCATGATGACGGGCAACTGGGAATGCTTGCGAATATCCTTGCAGATTTCGACACCGCCCTTGCCGGGCAGCATGAGATCCAGCAGTACCAGATTTGTCTGGTGCTGTGCCAGCCAGCCTTCCACTTCAGATCCGTCATGAATCAGGTCAACATCGAAACCACTTTGCACCAGATAGTCTTTCAGCAAAGTGGCAAGCTTTACTTCATCTTCCACAATCAGAACATGCTGTCCCATGAGTCCCCTTTGTGGTCAACAGACCACGATACTGGTAATTGGCAAAATCAATAATGCCACAAGTCTAATGTTTGCAGTCTGGCTGGGCAAACAACAATGCAGCATAACTTCAACAAGGGTAGCAGTGGAACAGATGTCTGCCTGAATCAGATGTGGATATTGCGGGGGATGGTGATGGTGAGTTTGAGTCCGCCCAGCGGCGCATGACTGGCAGTAATGGTGCCGTCATGTGCCTGGATTATGTTCTGGCAAATGGTCAGACCCAGCCCTGATCCACCCTTGGCCCGGTTACGGGAGCTTTCCACCCGGTAGAGTCTTTCAAAGAGATGGCCCAGATCTGCTTCGGAAACACCGGGTTCCGAGTCGCTCCATTCAATCTGGATGTTGCCATTGGTCTGCCTCATGTCGATGCGAACCCGCCCGCCACTGTCGGTATAACGGAAGGAATTCTGCATGAGGTTTTCGAACAGCTGCTGTAGTCGGCTCGGATCGCCCACCATGTAGATAGCGTTCTCTGGATCCGGACTGCTGATATTCAGGTCGACCTTCAGTTTGTGCTTATTGGCCATCTGCTGGTGCATGTCTACAGTCATCTCGAGAATTTCACTGATATTGATGGTTTCCTTTTCGTAAACCAGTGCGCCAATGTCGGTAAGCGACAGCTCATGCAGATCTTTTACCAGCGTGGTCAGGTGCATGACTTCAGTGTGCAGTGAATCGAGCGATTCCTTGTTCATGGGCCGAATGCCGTCCTGCATGGATTCCAGTTCACCCTGCAGGATGGCAAGAGGGGTGCGCAATTCATGACTGATATCGGCAATCCACTGCTGGCGAGCGGTGCGGTTCTGGTCAAGAGTCAGGGCGAGCGTGTTGAAGTCGGCTGAAAGCTGACCCAGTTCATCATTGCTGCGCACAGGAATGCGGGCACCATAGTCGCCATTGGCCAGAGTTCTGGTACCGGCAACCACTTCCCGGATGGGACGGGTAAGTATGGTGGCTGAAGGGAATGCAATCATGCCCGAAACTACTCCGAGCAAGAGGGTCAGCAGCAGGAAGTCATTCTGCTGCTGCTCGGCAAACAGCAAGTCGGCCTGTTCGGATAGCTGTTGGCGGCTGGTTACAGAAAGGAAACCGACAGTGCTGCCATTCACCTCGATGGGATACAGGTTGGCTGTATCGCGGTCCCAGTTGCCCGGCGTGCCCACCATGATATTCTCGTCTTCATCCAGCAGGTGCAGATAGGGGCGTGCAGGACTGTATTCCGATTCGTAGTACCAGTCATTCTGGGTAAAACCTCCAGGACCAGGACGTTGTATCTGCTGCTGACGCAGGGCAATCAGATCGGGGTCGGTTGCACTTTCAATACTTTGCGCGATCAGGTCTGACCATTTGCTGTAGTCGTTGCGCAGGATCTCCCAGGAACCGTTATGTTTGTAGAAATCGGCAAGGCCCTGCACGAGAGCAGGTACCTGACGTTCCTCGATTCGGCTTACATAATCAAGAAATCCACGATTGAAGTTGTAATAGCCCAGGTTGTACATGGCGAGGTAAACCAGTACGTGCGCAGACAGAATTACAAGGAACAGCTTGTATTTGACGCTGAACTTCATGGATTTCGGGGGTAGTGGGTAAAGTGGTGAGGGGCTAATATACCTGCGTTTACAGGATGGTCGAGACGGACGCTTCGGGTTTCCTTTTTATTTCCTTATTGGTTTTCAGCCGTAATGAGCACAAATGAGCATTCACTTGCCGCATTCCATCCTGTTGCCAGGCAGTGGTTTGCGCAGGTGCTGGGCAAGCCAACCCCGCCGCAGGCAGATGCATGGCCGGCAATACAGGCCGGGAAACATACCTTGATTGCAGCGCCAACCGGCAGTGGTAAAACACTTGCTGCCTTTTATGTAGCCATAGACAGGCTTTTGCGACAGGGGCTGGAAGGGGGTGGGCTGCCGACTGCAACCACAGTGCTGTACGTGTCACCGCTCAAGGCTCTGGGCAACGATATCCAGCGCAATCTGCAGCAGCCGCTCGCTGGTATAGCTGACTTGTTGCTTGAGCAGGGCAAGGCGCCGATAGATATAAAGGTTGCTGTAAGAACCGGCGACACCCCGCAGCAGGACAGGCAACGCATGTTGCGCGATCCGCCGCATATATTGGTTACAACACCTGAATCGCTTTATCTGCTTTTGACCAGCAGGGGTGGGCGTCAGATGCTTTCTGCTGTTCAGACACTCATAGTGGATGAAATCCACGCCATGCTGGCCGACAAGCGTGGCTCGCATCTTTCACTTTCCATTGAGCGGCTTGAAGCGCTGGTAGCCGGGCCACTGCAGCGCATAGGCCTTTCGGCCACCCAGAAGCCGATAGAAACCGTTGCCCGTTATCTGGTGGGACAGCACAACATTCATGGTGAATTACCCGAGTGCACTATTGTGGATAGCGGCCATCGTCGGCATCTGGATATCAAGGTGGAAGTGCCCGGTTCACCGCTTTCGGCCCTGATGAGCAATGAAGTGTGGGACGAGCTGTATCAACAGCTCATTAGCCTGACGGAAAGTCATCGCACCACCCTCATTTTTGTAAATACCCGCCGGTTGGCAGAGCGACTGGCAGTATCTCTCGGGGAGCGCATTGGCGCAGAACTGGTGAGCTCGCATCACGGAAGCATGAGCAAGGAACACCGCTTTGATGCCGAACAGCGCCTCAAGCATGGTCAGTTGCGCGTACTGGTGGCAACCGCCTCCATGGAACTGGGTATAGATGTGGGTGCAGTGGAACTGGTAGTACAGTTTGCCTCACCCAAGAGCATTGCCGCGTTTCTGCAACGTGTTGGCCGTAGCGGTCACCATGTGGGTGGTACCCCCAAGGGCATACTGTTTCCGCTTACGCGTGACGACCTGGTGGAATGTACAGCCCTGATAGACAGCATTCGCCGGGGCGAACTGGACCAACTGGTAATTCCCGACAAGCCACTCGACATTCTTGCCCAGCAGATAGTGGCCGAGCTGGGCAGCATGGAAGAAAGCGAAGATGCCGTGGCCACAGAAACCCTGTGGCAACTCGTCAAACGCTCCTGGGTATACCGCAACCTGCAACGCAGCGAGTTCGATGCCATTGTGGCAATGTTGGCCGAAGGCTACACAACACGCCGGGGGCGCGGTGGGGCATTGCTGCATCTGGATCTGATCAACAACACCGTCAGGGCGCGCAAGGGCGCACGCCTTACAGCACTCACCAACGGTGGTGCGATTCCCGACATGTTTGAATACCAGGTGGTGCTTGATCCTGATGACATCGTGGTAGGTACACTGCATGAGGATTTTGCGTTGGAGTCGCTGCCCGGAGATGTTTTCACACTGGGTAACCGCAGCTGGCGCATGTTGCGTATAGACGGGCTCAAGGTGCGGGTAGCCGATGCCCATGACCAGCCTCCTTCAATTCCGTTCTGGATAGGCGAAGGGCCGGGGCGTTCAAAGGAACTGTCGGAAGCGGTTTCCCGGTTGCGTCAGGAACTGCAGACACTTTTTGACAACTCACTGGATGCTGCCATTGCCTGGCTGCAACAGACAGTTGGTCTGGAATTATCAGCTGCAGAACAGCTGGCCACCTATTTGTACACAGGCAGCACTGCACTGGGTGTGATGCCCACGCGTGAATGTCTGGTTATGGAACGCTTCTTTGATGAAGTGGGCGACATGCATGTAGTGATTCACAGCCCCTTCGGCAGCAGGGTGAACAAGGCCTGGGGCCTGGCATTACGCAAAAGATTCTGTCGCAGCTTCAACTTTGAACTGCAGGCTGCGGCCAATGAAGACAGCATAGTCATATCGCTGGGATCAGTGCACAGTTTTGAACTTGCAGATGTGTATCACTACCTGCAAAGCGCCACGGTACGCGATGTGCTGGTGCAGGCCCTGCTGGATGCGCCGATGTTTGAAGTGCGCTGGCGCTGGAATGCCAGCCGGGCATTGGCAGTATCCCGCAATCGTAATGGCAAGCGTGTACCCCCGCAGTTCCAGCGCATGGCTGCAGAAGATTTCGTGGCGCAGGTTTTTCCGGATCAGTTGGCCTGTCTTGAAAACATCAGTGGCCCCCGCGAAGTGCCCGACCATCCGCTGGTGCAGCAGACTATCCATGATTGCTTGACTGAAGCCATGGATATCAATGAGCTGGAACAAATCGTCAAAGCCATAGAAACCAATAAAGTGCAGCTGGTGGCACGCGACCTGCGCGAACCTTCTCCCTTTGCGCAGGAAATCATCAACGCTCGCCCCTATGCCTTTCTTGATGATGCGCCCTTTGAAGAGCGGCGTACCCTGGCCATACGCAACCGCAGCTGGCTGGACCCGGCCGAAGCAGAGGATTTCAGCACGCTTGATATGGCCGCCATAGAAAGAGTGCGCGAAGAAGCCTGGCCCTGGATACGCAGTGCCGATGAATTGCACGATGCCCTGATGCTGCTGGGCTTCATGACTCTGGAAGAACTGCATGGGCAGGAAGGGCAGCCCGATTGCGCCCTCTTTCTTGAAGTTCTGGTCAAGAACAATCGGGCGGTAAAGGCATGCTGCGGCAAGCATACGGTGTGGATAGCTGCAGAAAGACAGCCGCTGTATGCTGCACTGGACGCAGCAATGACATTCAATCCTGCTGTGGCCTTGCCAGCCAACCTGCAGCAGGCCTGGACACAAGAAAGTGCGCTCGTGGAAATACTGCGCGGCAGGCTGGAAGCACTGGGGCCGGTTACTGCAACACAACTGGCTGCGCCATTGGCTCTGGAAAAATCTCAGGTTGAACTAGCGCTGTTGACTCTGGAAACAGAGGGCTTTGCTTTTCAGGGGCATTACACCCCGCTCAATGGCAGGGCGAGCACTGTGGCAGAAAAGGAATGGTGCGAACGCAGGCTGTTGCAGCGCATACACCGCTATAGCATTGATGCCCACCGTGAAAGCATCAAGCCGGTATCGCAACAGGTTTACATGCAGTATCTGTTCGACCTGCATGAGGTTAGACAGCAAGGGCAGGCGGATTCAACACGCATCAATACACCTGAAACCCTTAAAAGAATTCTGCAACAGCTTGATGGTATTACTGCGCCTGCTACTGCCTGGGAAGCCGACATACTCCCGGCGCGTATGCCCAACTATGACCCTGCCTGGCTGGATCAACTGTGTATCAGTGGGCAGATATGCTGGGGACGACTGTTGCAACCACGGGATGCCTCAACAGAGCATCGCAAGGCAGGTCCGATAAAAAGCACTCCCCTGAATCTTGTACAGCGCAGTAATCTTGACCTGTGGAAGCGATTGACCGGCCACCAACAGGAAAACAGGCAGTTGGGATCGGCAGCTCAGCTCATACACACTTTATTGCAGAACAAAGGCGCATCCTTTTTCAGTGATCTGGTCATGATGAGTAGCATGCTGGCGCTGCAGGTAGAGCAGGCACTGGCAGAGCTGGTGTCGTGCGGACTGGTTACCAGTGACAACTTCACCGGTTTGCGCGCATTGCTTACACCGGACAGTCACAAACCCAAAGCAGGCTCCCATGATCGTCGCAGAGCCATATACGGTATGGAAGATGCCGGCCGCTGGTCTCTGCTGGTGCATGACACCATGGCTGAACACGACATTGAAGATCAAATGCTGGATAGATTGATTCAGCTCTGGTTCAAACGCTGGGGGGTGATCAGCCGCAAGGTGCTGGAGCGCGAACAGAATGTTCCGTCATGGCGTACATTGCTCATCAAGCTGCGCCGTATGGAACTTCGCGGCGATGTGCGTGGTGGCAGGTTCATCAATGGCGTGGGCGGCGAACAGTTTGCGCTTGCAGAAACTGTAAATGTGTTGCGCAAGAAACAGAAAGCCTGGCTGGAGAGAGAAGCGGATAGCAAGGTACACAAGCCCATACAGGTAGTGCTCAATGCTACTGATCCACTGAACCTGCTGGGAACCCTGTTGCCGGAAAAACGTATTCCTCATTTGAGCGGCAACCGTATCCTGTTCGAAGATGGCCTGCCGGTTGCGGTACTGGAAAAAGACAGTGTGCGCGTATTGCGCAGTGACAGGGAAGAAGAACAATGGGAATTCCAGCAAATGTTGCAGCGTCGGACCTACCCGCCAAGACTACGTGCCTATCTCGGCAAGCTGTAAACTAACTATGTTGTATACATCAGGAATTTCCAAAACCTGATCCACCGGGCTGCGTGTGCCGGCAAAATGCTCTCCCAGAACGTGCGTGTATATCTGTGTAGTTTTGACATCATTATGCCCCAGCATTTCCTGCACTGATCTTATATCTACACCAGAGGCAATCATTGCCGTGGCAAATGAATGCCTGAAAGTATGACAATTGACGCGTTTGTAATTGATCCCAGCGCTGTTGACAGCTATGCGTAAAAACTTTCGTACTGCTGTTTCATGCAGGTGATAGCGACATAAAGTGCCATCAATGGGATGATTGCACCAGCCAGTTGATGGAAATAACCAGGCCCAGGCTGGCGTCTTCCATGCTGATGGATACTTGCGCGCCAGTGCGGGTGGCAATGCACATCCAACATTCTGCTTTACATCCTTCTGTTGTAGTTTTATGCCGGAATCGATAGCGGCTTTCAGAGGTGCAACCAGATTGGAGCTGAGGATGGTTCTTCGGTCCTTTCTGCCCTTGCCGTCGTGAACTGTAAGTGAAAGGTTATCCAGGTCGACATCCTGTACTCTAAGACGCAAACACTCCCCCACCCGCAAACCACTCCCATAGAGCAAGGCAATGATCAGCTTGTTTCTGCCGGACAGCTCTTCAAGGATCAATTTGACTTCCTGTGGTGTAAGCACAGTGGGGAGGTATCGACGTTTGTGTGCAAGGGTGAAACCCAGTTCTCCCAGTTCAATCTTCAGATGCTTCTGGTAAAGAAATGACAGAGCATTCAGGGCAACTTTCTGGGTGCCTGCTGAATAATGGCGGTCGGCAGCGAGATGAGTCAGAAATCTGGTTATCTCGGTATGAGGGACTTCTGCAGGATGCCGGTTTTTAATGAATCGTATGTATTTGACTATCCAAAGCAGATAGGTCTTTTCTGTCTTCAGGCTATAGCCTCTGAGACGCATTGCCTTTTTGAGCTCTTCAAGAAACAGACTGGACATTGGCTTATATCCTTATAGGCGCAAACAGTCTGTATAGGGCAGTATGAAAGGAATTGCCAATACCTGGCACTTTTTATCTGGAAACAGACTCGGTTTTATACTGGCAGCACAAACAATATTGAATGAATTCAATGGCCTGTAAATTTCATCCGGGAGGTAATAGGAAAACCCATTAACAAAATATGAGGAAAAACTCCTTGCCTATTTCCGGTAATCAGACTGAGACAATTTGTGCTTGTGAGTCAGATAGATAGGAAATACATTCAAATCAGCAGAGCGGCAAACCGAGCCGGCTCATTAATAAAATGTTATGTTTCTTTGAGAAATAAGTGATGGATTTAGGCATTTTATCGGCATTGATTGGTATCGGGGCTGGTGCATTTGGTTACTGGTCCTCAACTTTTTCAATGCAGCCAATTCTGAGATATAGAAATATCCGCAATCAAGTTCTAGTTGACTTCGTATATTACGCGCAGGTCATAAATGCTGATGGTCTTAACGAAGATATGAAGGAGTTGTTCCGTCAACGGAACTTAGCTAATCGGAAGGCATCTGCTGAGTTGCAAGCTGCCGTTCTAGATCTTCCGGGGTGGTATAGTTCTCGTCTTAAGCGACAAGGCCTTAACCCTAAACAAGCTGCCAAGCATCTTATTGGCTTTTCGAATACCACGGAATACGAGCCCTCGCACAAATTAGAGGATGCTATTAGGAAGCATCTAGGCCTTCCTCCTAGTGAGTAAGCCGGAGATGACGAAACATAACAAACAAGTCAATAAGGGACACAGCCTGCTCCGCACAGCTTGTGAATGGCTTTGCCATTTTTTCACAAGCCGCGCTCCACAGACTGTGCCCATTACTACGGGCGTTAGGTGCACGAGGCTTCGATGAGCAGCTGTTTACT
>JAURLQ010000177.1 GCA_030831125.1 Gammaproteobacteria bacterium | reverse complement strand
CACCTTCCGATAATGTTCTGACCAGCTCGTCAAAAAGCCTGACGATGATGGGACGCGTGCCCTGCAAATCCTGGATAACTGTCATTCGTGCGTTAAGTTCTGTTTTCTGCTGCTGCAGTTGCCGGATTTCCGCAATTTCCCTGTCAAGTCCGGCAATCTGTTCCCGCAGATAGTCGTTTCTTGCATTCTGGTTGCTGATCCTGCCGTTCATGTATCTGTCACCACCGATTATGATGACCACGGCTATGGCAAAGACCACACCAAGTGATGCAAGAAACTGCTGTTTTCTTTCTTCCCTGAGCTGTTCGCGCCAGGGCAGGAGGTTAATATTTGCCATAAAAACCCCGCATCGCCAGTCCTGCAGCCATCAACAGTCCTGCCGCGTCATTGCGCAGCTGTGCCTTGTTGATCTTGTTGTCTATCTGCATCTGGGCAAAAGGATTGGCCACCACTGTTTTGGTGGAAAGATATTCCTGGATCATTTCTGCCAGCCCGGTAGTCTGGGCGGCTCCACCTGCAAGCACAATTAGATCGACATCGTTGTACTGACTGGATGAGAAAAATGTCTGCAGGGAACGGCTGAGCTGCTCCATGAGCTCTTCCCTGAATGGCGTCAGAACATCTTCTTCATAACTTTCGGGCAGCTCACCACTGACCAGTGCGGCATCTGCCTCTGCCGGCGTGAGCCCGTACCGACTCTGTATAGCCTGGGACAGTCGTGCCCCGCCGAATATCTGCTCCCGGGTGTAAATCGACTCTCCATCCTTGAGTATGTAAACCGTTGTCATTGAAGCGCCGATATCCATGATAGCCACAATGCCTTCGGCACTGAGCTCCATCTGCTCACACAACAACCTGAAAGCGCGCTCCATTGCGTAGGCTTCTATATCAACCACCCGCGCTTCAAAACCGCCCATCTGCAGGGCATCCACACGGCTTTCCACATTTTCCTTTTTGCAGGCTGCAAGCAGCACTTCAACCATGTCTTCATTCTTTTTGGATGGACGCTGCCGCTCAAAGTCTATTGCAACTTCGTCGAGGGGGTACGGGATATACTGGTCGGCTTCCACAGTAATCTGGTTTTCCATTTCCGAATCTGACAGCGCTGCATTGAGCTCTATTGTCTTGGTGATCACTGCAGATCCTGAGACAGCAACTGCTGCAAGATTGGTACCTGGCTTGATCAATGATGAAAGCTTCAGGATTTCCTCGCCGACAATATCCAGGTTGGCAATGTTTTTTTCCACGACGGCGCCTTCCGGCAATGGTCGGGATACATAATGGTCAACCTTGTACTTCTTGCCCTGTTTGCTCAGCTCTAGCAGCTTGATCGAACTTGAGCTGATATCGATGTCAAGAAGTGCAGTTGATTTCTTTTTGAATAAACTCAGCAAAGTCCGGTCCTGACCAGTTAACCCGTTTGGAGAACGGGGAATACATCATGACTTGTTTTTTGTTCCTGCAAAAACACCGCCGCATGAACCGGCAAATGTTCCCTGGTGCCGTCAAAACTCACGGTCAGCCTTAAGAATATAGCAGGTGCAAGTACCGCGCAGACTACAATCCAGCTTGCACATTAATAAAATTAATTATTATTTTCAAGCAATTATGCGATATATTCGACAAACCACTTTAATAAACTGTGACTTGCATAACACCTTTGCCTGAAAGACACATCATCTTGTGTTTTGCTCGGCAAAAACTACTAAATAAGGTCTGTCAAACCTGAACAATCCACAATGGCAAGCCTGCTGATGAAGCAGGTACAATGCATCTTCTGTAAAAGGTATCGCAATTTTCGCTGTCTTCCACTTCAAGTTGACCCAAAGTGGAATATGCAGCTCGCCGGACAGTTTGTACTGCCGTGACTGCCAGACCCGCAACCAGGTCCTTTTGAAACAGACACAGGCTGTACAAATCAGTTTTTTCAGGGCTCCACTTTACCGGTATCACACCAGATGAAACGAATGGCCAAAATTTCCGGATTTCTGCTCTGGTGGGCACTGGCAGGTTGTGCCGGTGGAGTCCTGCTGATCAGTGGCGCCATTCTTTATTTCACTCCCAAATTACCTGACCGGGAAACCTACACCAACATCCGCCTTGAAAATCCCCTGCGCATCTATACCCGGGATGGAAAACTGATGGCGGAGTTCGGTAGCCGCCGCAGTACACCGGTAAAGTACCAGGATATACCCCCATTGGTGATCAATGCCCTCATCTCAAGCGAAGACAAACGCTTTTTCGATCATATCGGGGTAGACGCCCTGGGTTTGCTTCGCTCTGTTGCCGGCATAGTCACAGGTAACGATTGGGGCGGTGGCAGCACAATCACCATGCAGGTCACCAAGAACTTTTTCTTCGAAGGTGAATCTGCCTATTCACGCAAATTCAAGGAAATCCTTCTCGCCATCAAAATGGAACGGGAGATGTCCAAAGAGGAAATCATCGAGCTTTATCTCAACCGGACTTTTTTCGGTATTTCTGCTTATGGTATTTCCGCAGCGGCCAGGCAGTATTACGACAAGGAGCCCAAAGATCTCACATTGCCCGAAATCGCAACCCTTGTAGGCATTTTACCGCGACCAAACGCCTGGAACCCCCTGCAGTCTCCCGCCGTTGCCCAGTCGGAGCGCGCCCGTGTACTGCGCAGAATGCGTGATCAGGGCATGATCAGTCAGGAGCAGTTCGACACTGCCCGCAGTGCGCCCCAGACAGCCCAGCGCTACGGACGCCAGCCTGATATGTCTGCCCCCTATGTGGCAGAACTGGTACGTAAGGAAATGGTGGCACGTTTTGGCGAGAAAGCGTTGACCGACAGCTATGAGGTTTACACTACCATAGACAGCGCGATGCAGATCCGGGCCGACAAGGCACTCGAGGAAGGGCTGGAAAATTATGACCGTAATCACGGGTACAGGGGACCAATCAATCATATGCGGCCTTCCGAAGATGGCTCCGTGGACAATTGGCTGCGCATTCTTGCAGTAACTCCGGTAGTTGCAGATCAACTGCCTGCGTTTGTGCAAAGTGTCAGTGAACAGGGTTTCACAGCCCTGTTGCGCGACGGGCAGTATGCAATGGTGAACTGGGACGGTATCCGCTGGGCCAAACGCTTCATCAACCCCAGCGCTTGGGGCTCATCGCCGAGAACAGCATCAGAAGTAGTCAAACCCGGCGATTTGATCAGGGTGACCCGCAATGCAAGTGGTGACTGGCAACTTGGGCAGGTACCTGCCGTGAACGGGGGACTGGTATCCCTTGACCCTCACAACGGCGCAATACTGGCGCTGGCAGGTGGCTATGATTTCAACGACAGCTCCTTCAACCGGGTTACCCAGGCAAGAAGGCAACCGGGCTCCAATTTCAAACCTTTCCTCTATTCCGCCGCTCTTGAAAACGGCTATAACGCCGCTTCACTGATCAACGATGCGCCTTTGGCACGCAGCGACTACAGACCGGAAAATTTTGAGGGCGAATTCATGGGGCCAATTCGGCTGAAGTATGCACTCACTCAGTCCAAGAACCTTGTTTCACTTCGCCTGTATGACACATTGGGCGAAGACACCGTATTGCCTTATGTGGCGCGCTTTGGTTTCAAACAGGCAGAATTTCCGCGCAATGACCTCACCATCGCCATAGGCTCACACGAAGTGCTGCCCCTGGAAATGGCAGCCGGCTATGCCGTTTTTGCCAATGGCGGATACAAGGTGGAGCCCTATTTGATCGACAGGATAGTCAACTTCAATGATGGTGAAGTATTCAAGGCCCTCCCCCTGACAGTGTGCCATCAGTGCCCACAGACGGAAGAAGCCGCAAGCCCGCTGGCTCCTGCCAATGCAGAAGAAACCCCCACTTCACCCCGCGCCTCCAGAGTGATTGATGAAAGGGTAGCCTACATTATGAATACCATTCTGCATTCAGTAACCACTGAAGGTAGCGGAAGGCGGATTTCTCGTGAATTTGCCCGCAACGACCTGGCTGGCAAGACCGGTACCACAAACGATAACCGTGATCTCTGGTTTTCCGGGTTCAACGGTGATTATGTCACTACGGTTTATGTGGGACATGACTTGCATGAAGAGCTGGGCAGGTCAGAACAGGCTGCTACTGTTGCGCTGCCGATCTGGATAGACTTCATGAAAAATGTGCTGCAAGGCAAGCCTGAAAACACCATGCCCCAGCCGGATGGGCTGGTGACTGTTCGTATCAACAGCGAAACAGGCCTGAGAGCACGTCCTGATGAAAGCGGTGCCATTTTTGAAATATTCAGGGAAGAAACCCTGCCCCCCTTCGGACCAGAGCCAGGCACTAGCGAAACCACAAGTGAAACCGTGGAATCGCTGTTCTGAGTTTCTTTCAGGGACCCCGTTAACTCGGGGGAAACTGTCAGAGTTTGCGCTGACCGAAACGCTTGTTGAATTTGTCTACACGTCCACCGGAATCAACAACCTTCTGTTTACCGGTAAAGAACGGATGACACTGTGAGCAGACGTCTATACGCAGATCCTCAACCAGTGTGGACCTGGTCTGGAAGGTGTTTCCACAACCACAGGTTACGGTGATGTCGTCGTACTTCGGATGAATATCGGTTTTCATGATTAACCTCTTGCCGGATATCGCCACCGACTTCTGACAATCGGCACCATATCCATACTCGTATCTACATGATACTTATGGGAAAATTTCTTAATTTCGGCTTGTCGGCATGTGCCGGCGAAAAAAGAGCGCGCATTCTACCAGAACGTGGGCCACTGGCAAGGCTGGTAAAACCGGGATTTGAATACCTTACTTGAGATAGCTGCGGTGATTTTTCACCACCTCATCAAACAGCCCCTGGAACAGCTCACTGATGAAAGCGCTGTTGAGTCCGAGATCCTCGGCTTTCCTGCGCAGGCGTTCAAGCTTCTGCTGTTCCCTGACAGGATCAACCGAATCCAGCCCATAACTGGCCTTGAGCTGCCCTACCCTTGCAGTTACCTCGAAACGACGCACCAGGATTTTCAGCAATTCTTCATCAATAGCATCAATACTGTTCCTGAGTTGTAACAGTTCCTCTGGTACCGAGACCTGTCCTTCAGCTTGCATGTAGGCGATGACTCCATCTTGCTGTCATGGCGGGATTGGGTGGCCTATACTATTGCGACCTGATCCTACACTCAACAATACAAACCGATTTGTCAAAACTACGGCCTGTCCAATTCTTTCTGAAGATTGCCGTCCCTTCCCCACTGCGCAGGCTTTTCGAATATCTACCACCGGAAAACCAGCCCTTGCCGGGAATCGGGAGTCGTGTCCGGATTTCCTTCGGGTCCCAGACACTGGTCGGCATAGTCATTGCCATCGACAGTGAGCACGAGATACCACTGGAAAAAATCAAACCTGTGCTGCAGGTACTTGATGAGACGCCATTGCTGGATGAAAGATTACTGGTACTCTATCAGTTTGCCAGCTCCTATTACCTTTATCCGCCTGGTCTGGCACTGCAGGCTTCATTGCCCAGGGCATTCCGGGAAGGCAAGCCCCTGCAGGGCAGGGTGCTGAAAATGTGGCAACTGAGCGAAACCGGAAAAACACTTGAAATGGAGTCACTGGCACGTGCCCCCCAGCAAGTGCGAGCCCTCTCACTCCTCAGAAGCTATGAAGCACTATCACCTGCTGAATTGAGCACACTACTGTCTCGCCCCTCTGGGCCAATACTGCAGGCGCTGGAAGAAAAAGGCCTGATTTGTCAGGTTGAAACTTCACCCGGCATGACAACAGATACCACACTGAAGGAAGCGCCTCTCAATTTCAACGCAGGCCAGCAGGCTGCCTTCGATGCCATCCGCAGCGCCTCTGCCGGCTTCAACTGTTTTCTGCTCGAAGGCATAACCGGCAGTGGCAAGACAGAAATTTACCTGCAACTTATTCATGAAACCCTCCAGCGGGGAAAACAGGCACTGGTCCTGGTGCCGGAAATCAGCCTTACCCCCCAGACCATAAGGCGATTTTCGCAGCGTTTCCAGTGCCGCTTCGAGAGCTATCATTCAGGGCTGTCCGAGATCCAGCGTCAGGATGTCTGGCTGGCTGGCAGAACCGGCGAAGCTGACATCATCATCGGGACACGCTCTTCTGTGTTTCTCCCCTTTGATCAACTGGGTCTCATCATAGTTGACGAGGAACATGACGATTCCTACAAGCAGCAGGAAGGTTTCAGGTATAACGCACGCGACCTTGCCGTATGGCGCGCAAGGCAACTGAAGATTCCGCTGGTGCTTTGTTCTGCTACCCCCTCACTGGAAAGCCTGAACAATGCATTGCAGGGGCGTTACCAATTGCTGCAATTGCCTGAACGTGCCGGCAAGGCAACAAGCCCACAGCTGAAACTTGTCGATCTTCGCCAGCAATCTACTGAAGAAGGCTTTGCACCTACTGTTATCGCAGAGATCGGCAAGAAACTCCAAAGTAACGAGCAGGTCCTGGTTTTTCTGAATCGTCGCGGCTTTTCACCAGTCATGTTGTGCGAGGATTGTGGATGGATAGCACAGTGCACACGTTGCGAAAAAAGCTATACCCTGCATCGGCAACCTGCAGGATTGCGCTGTCATCACTGTGATGCCGCCAGACCTCTGCCGCAGCGCTGTGGTGAATGTGGCAGCAGCAGGCTCAATGCACAGGGCATGGGCACAGAACGAACCGAAAGTTTTCTGGCCGGTCGGTTTCCCGACTTTCCCGTTATAAGAATAGATCGTGATTCCACACGCAGGCAGGACAGTCTTGCGCAGAAACTCCAGCAGGCCGACAGCGGCATTCCCTGCATCCTTGTAGGGACACAGATGCTTGCCAAAGGGCATCACTTTCCCAAGGTGAGCCTTGTGGTAATCATGGATGCCGACAGCGGACTTTTCAGTGCCGACTTCCGCGCGCATGAAAACCTTGGGCAACTGTTGATCCAGGTAGCAGGCAGATCGGGACGCAGCGACAAACCCGGCACCGTACTGATCCAGACCTGGCATCCTGAACATCCTTCTTTGCGCAAACTGCTTGAAAGTGGCTACGGCAATTTTGCCCGCAGCCTTATCGAGGAACGCAAGAGCGGACAGTTACCACCCAGCTCCCGTCTGGTGTTGCTCAGGGCAGAAGCTTCCAGGCAGCATCTTCCTATGGAGTTTCTCAGCGCTGTGCGCAAGCTGCTTGCAGACATGCAGGCTTCAGGGGTAAGTCTGCACGGTCCCATGCCGAGTCCGATGGGCAAGAAAGCCGGCAGATTCCGTGCCCAGCTTATGCTTATGTCTGTATCCAGGCAAAAACTGCACAATACAGGCAGCAGCCTGGCTGTGATGCTTGAACAGCTGCCGCAGGCAAGATCTGTGCGCTGGCATATTGATGTTGACCCTGTGGATTTCAGCTGATCACGGGCATCGCCTGTAACAGGCCTGTCCCCCTGAGACTGCTTGCGCGATAATGCCGGCATTATTCTTCAACGACTGCTTCTTCAATGGCACAAGACTTCGCCAAGCAAAGACAAGGTGGCACAAAAGCCAGACGCAAACCTGCCGCTGCCACACGCGAACAGGCTGCCCCGGGGAATCACTGGGGCTGGTATTTTTCAGGCTTTTTTTCCGGGATTCTCGCAGTAGGCATAGGCTGGCTCGGAGTAGCACGGCTCGACGAGCTCAGGAACAGTCCTGCCGAGGAACCTGCAGGCATCAGCGAAATTGAAATCCCGACCATTGCTTTTGACTTCTACTCGGCCCTGGAGAACACCGAAGTTGCTGTGGTTTCTCCCACAACCCCTGATGAACCCTCCTCTGAAACCGCTGCCGGTACAACAATGCCTGCCCCGGTGGAAACGGTTGCCCGGACCAGTACCGACATTCAGCCTTATCTGGTTCAGGCTGGCTCGTTTGTGGATCGGCAGGATGCGGAGAACCTCAGAGCCCAACTGATTCTGCTCAACCTCAGCGCCTCCATTTCCCAGGGCGTGGTCAATGGCAGAACCGTATACCGGGTACAGTCAGGCCCCTATACCGGACGGGCAGCAGCAGAAGAGGCACGACAGATCCTAACCGCAAATGGCATAGAATCGATTTTTCTGCGCCCTCGTTGAATGACTGCTGCAAATACTGCAGCGAGTTGTGTCATTGCAGAACAGGATCAGTAGTGGTACCAGCACCTTGAATTGTGGATATCAGCCTCCATATCGGCTCTTTCATCCTTCCCGCAAGCCCCGGCCACTTGAATCCAGGAGTACTGATGAACCAGCTACATGGCACCACAATTGTCTCGGTAAGACGGGGCAATACCGTGGTTATCGGCGGTGACGGCCAGGTCACCCAGGGACAGACCATCATGAAAGGCAATGCCAGAAAGGTCCGTCGCCTGTATCGTGACCAGGTCCTTGCTGGTTTTGCAGGTGGCACAGCTGATGCCTTTACCCTGTTCGAAAGGTTCGAGGAACAGCTTGAAAAGCACCATGGCAAACTCACCCGCGCCGCGGTTGAACTTGCCAAACTCTGGCGCACAGACAGAGCCCTGCGTCGACTGGAAGCCCTTATGCTTGTTGCCGACAGGGAAGCCTCTCTCATCATTACAGGTAATGGCGATGTCATAGAACCCGAAGACAGCCTTATGGCTATCGGGTCCGGCGGCTCCTATGCCCAGGCAGCAGCTCGCGCCCTGCTCGACAATACCGAACTCGATGCTCGTGCAATCGTTGAGAAAAGCCTCAACATCGCTGCCGGTATCTGCGTCTATACCAACCACAATCTCACAATCGAAGAACTCTCATTCTGAACATGGCAAACCTCAGCCCCCGCGAAATCGCTGTAGAACTCGATAAACACATCGTCGGACAACATGCCGCCAAACGCGCTGTTGCCATTGCCCTGCGCAACCGCTGGCGGCGCATGCAGCTGGACGAAGCACTACGCAATGAAGTCACACCGAAAAACATCCTGATGATAGGACCGACCGGCGTTGGCAAAACCGAAATTGCCAGACGTCTCGCCCGCCTAGCAGGCTCTCCCTTTATCAAGGTTGAAGCCACCAAGTTCACTGAAGTGGGCTATGTGGGACGCGATGTCGACTCCATCATCCGCGATCTGGTTTTTGTGGCGGTTAAAATGCTGCGCGAACAGGAAATCGAAAAAGTCGGACAACAGGCTGCCGATGCAGCAGAAGATCAGGTGCTGGACATACTCCTGCCGGGCTCCAGCAACGACGATGCCAGCGATACCCGTCAGGTCTTCCGCAAGAAACTGCGTGAAGGACAACTCAACAGCAAGGAAATTGAAGTCAAGGTAAGTGACCGTATCAGCAGCATGGAAATCATCGCGCCGCCCGGTATGGAAGACATGACCAGTCAACTGAGCAGCATGTTCTCCAGCATGGGCCAGGGCCGCAAGAAATCCCGTCGCATGACGGTAAAGTCTGCACTGAAAGCCCTGCAGGAAGAAGAATCTGCCAGGCTCATCAATGAGGAAGAACTGAAATCGCGCGCAATAGAATTGACCGAACAGACAGGCATTGTCTTCATTGACGAAATCGACAAGGTTACTTCACGCAACGAAACTACAGGCGCCGGTGTTTCGCGCGAGGGCGTCCAACGTGACCTCTTGCCGCTAATCGAGGGATCCACGGTCAGCACAAAATACGGCTCTGTCAAAACTGATCACATTCTGTTCATTGCTTCAGGCGCATTCCATTTGTCCAAGCCCTCAGACCTGATTCCTGAACTGCAGGGCCGACTGCCGATCCGTGTTGAACTCGACGCACTCAACGCGGATGATTTCAGGCGTATCCTGACAGAACCAGATGCATCCCTTTGCAAACAGTACCAGGCCCTGCTGGCCACTGAAGGCCTCCAGCTGCAGTTCACAGACGATGGCATTACCCGCATTTCCGAAATTGCCTGGCAGGTAAACGAAAAAACCGAAAACATCGGTGCCCGCCGTCTGCATACAGTCATGGAAAAACTGCTGGATGAAATTTCGTTCGGAGCTGATGCCCTGGCAAAGAACAGTGACAAGCCAGTTATCATTAATGCAGTCTTTGTGGACAAACACCTCAAGGAGCTGGCGGCAGATGAAGATCTCAGCAGGTTCATTCTGTGATACCAGCCGACATCAGACTTCACAAACGCAGCAACACACTGGAACTGGTCTATCCTGACGGGCAGTCATTTGTGCTGACCGCCGAATTCCTGCGTGTGCTCTCTCCCTCAGCCGAGGTCAGAGGCCATGGGCAGGGTCAGGAAGTACTGCAAACCGGCAAACTGCATGTGAAAATCGCCAAAATTGAACCAATTGGTCACTATGCAATCAAGCTGCATTTTGACGACGGTCACAATACCGGCATTTATCCCTGGGACTACCTTCACGAACTCGGCAGCAACCAGAAAAGCCTCTGGGAAGACTACCTGAGAAGACTGCGTGAAGCAGGTGCCAGGCGGGAATCTCTGGCAGAAGGTGTCCAGATAGTAAACATAATGGACAGTCCGAAAAGGCACTGAAAGCTCTCAGTCACCTGCCTTGCGTTTAACCAGTTTCAGTCTGAAAAGCTTCTCAGCAGTAATCAGAACAAACAACATTACACCCGCACCAAGCACCAGCAGCCATTGATGAAAACTCATGGGTCTGGTTTCAAATATAGACTGCATCACCGGCAGATAGGTCATTGCGACCTGGGCCAGCAATACTACGGTCACTGTAAGCCACACAACCCTTGTACCCTTGAAAGCATTGAGCCCGTTATTGTTGCGATTGAGATTCCTGATGAAAAACAGATGGAATATTTCCATGATCACCAGCGTGTTCACAGAAAGTGTACGGCTGGTTTGCAGATCGGCACCCAGCATTTGGGAGTAATAATGAATGCTGAAAACGCCGCCGAGAAATAGCAGGGAAACCAATACTACATGCCAGATCAATTCCCCGGAAAGCAACGATTCATCCGGATTGCGTGGCGGTTTCTGCATGGCTCCTGATTCTGAAGGTTCAAATGCAAGTGCCAGTCCCAGCGTGACAGTTGTAATGAGATTGATCCAGAGAATCTGTACAGCTGTAATAGGCAAAGTGGAGCCCAGCAACAGGGCCACGATGATGGTCAGGGCTTCCCCTGCACTGGTGGGCAAGGTCCAGCTGATAACCTTGCGGATATTTTCATAGACAGTTCTGCCTGCATTTACAGCAGCAACAATGGTTGCGAAATTATCATCAGCCAGCACCAACTGGGATGCCTCCTTGGCCGCCTCACTTCCCTTGAGGCCCATCGCAATGCCAACATCAGCCCGCTTGAGTGCAGGCGCATCATTGACGCCATCTCCGGTCATGGCCACAACCTTGCCACTTTTCTGCAAGGCTTTCACCAGCCTCAGTTTGTGTCTGGGGCTTGTTCTGGCAAAAACATCCGTAGCTGCTACAGCTGTGCGCAACGCTTCATCATCCATGGCGTCTATATCTGTGCCCTCCAGGGCACAGCCCGTATTGGCAAGGCCTATCTGACGTGCTATTGCAAGCGCTGTCCCCCGATGATCACCCGTGATCATCTTGACCGCTATACCGGCACGATGACATTCGGCGACTGCTGAGATGGTTTCATTACGGGGAGGATCCATGAAACCTGCCAATCCACAGAAAACCAGCCCTTCCTGTAAATCGTCATGTTCAAGCACAAGGTGCTCCACAGGCATCGATCTGATTGCCAGTGCCAGCACGCGCATACCCTGGGCTGCAATCGCTTCGAGCTGTCGCTTCCAGTATTCAATATCCAGCACAGAGGGTTGCAGGTTTGCATCATACTGCTCACTGCACAGGGCCAGCAGCTGTTCCGGCGCCCCTTTGACAGTGATACAGGCATGCCCTTCGTGATCATGCAGAAGTGTTGCCATGTAACGATGGGCAGCATCAAAGGGAATCTCGTCTGTCCTGTGCCATGTCCTTGTTACTTCTTCCATGGGCTGACCCAGCTTCGCAGCCATACTCAACAATGCACCTTCCATGGGATCACCGGTCACCTCCCAGCCTCGCCCTGTTTTATCAAGAGCCGCATCATTACAGCTTGCTGCAATCAGACCGAGCTTGCCCAGCAATTGACTGTTTACGGGATCCACGCTGCTACCATCCAGATAGAGGTTGCCACCGGGACTGTAGCCCTCTCCATCCAGAGTAAAAGTGTACGCTGCGGTGACCAGTGCACTGACAGCCATTTCGTTGCGTGTCAATGTTCCTGTCTTATCTGTGCAGATTACCGACACCGACCCGATTGCCTCTATGGCAGGCAGCTTCCTCACTATGGCATTGCGTCTTGCCATTGCCTGCACACCAACTGCCAGCGAGATGGTCAGGACAGCAGGCAGTCCTTCGGGAATGGCAGCCACAGACAAACCCACAATGGCAATAAACAGATCTGCAAAAGGGTAGGACTGGACGAGTGTTCCCCAGAGCAGCAACAGGAATGCAACTGCCAGAATGATCAGTGACAGCAGTCGGGCAAACTCATTCATCCTGCTCAGCAGCGGGGTGGATACACTTTCGACCTCAGCCAACATGCCGCTGACCTTGCCGATTTCAGTACAGCTTCCTGTGGCAATCACCACACCCCTGCCCGTGCCTGTTGTCACCATGGTGCCTGACCAGGCCATGCATGATCTGTCACCAAGCATTACTTCACTACTTACGGCCTCAAGCTGTTTTTCAATGGCCAGTGATTCACCGGTGAGTATGGCTTCCTGTACCTGCAGACCAGCCACCTGAATGAGCCTGAGATCTGCCGGTACACGATTACCGCTTTCAAGCATTACCAGATCACCAGGCACCAGCGAATGACCAGGTATCTGCAGAACCTTGCCGGCCCGGATCACTGTTGCTCTGGGAGCAAGCATCTGCTTGATTGCATTCATCGCATTTTCAGCCTTGCCTTCCTGAATGACACCTATCAGTGCATTGATCAACACCACGCCAATAATTACTGCAGCATCAAGTTGGTGCCCGAGCAGGAAAGCAATGGCTGCCGAACCCAGCAGCAGATAAATCAGGATATTGCGAAACTGGTTTACAAAACGCATGAATACAGATGTCCCTGGCGGCTCAGGAAGTACATTGCTGCCGAATTCGTTCAGTCTCCGGGCTGCTTCCTGCTCGGACAGGCCGTTGGGATCGGACTCGATTGCAGCCCATACATCGCTGACCTGCATCGCATGCCAGTCATGCCGGGTGTCCATCTTCATCTGCCCGCTTGCTCCTGAATCTGCCGCCTTGCCCATGGAAAATCCTTTCGTGCGATTAACTGTCTGCCACAGTACAATACGTTGTGTGAACAGGTTTGATCAATGTCTACAGATAATTCCAGCAAAGAATCGACTACGCATTTCGGCTACCGTGAAGTTCCTGTTGAAGAAAAAACAGGGCTGGTCGGTCAGGTCTTCCACAACGTTGCCCACAAATATGATCTGATGAACGATGTGGTCTCTCTCGGGACGCATCGACTGATCAAACGCTTTACCGTTGAACTCAGTGCCGTCAGGTCGGGACAGACAGTGCTCGACCTTGCCGGTGGCACCGGAGATTTCAGTCTCCTCTTCTCACCACTGGTTGGCGAATCCGGAAGCGTTGTGTTGGCCGACATCAATGAATCGATGCTCAGGACAGGACGCGATCGCATTATTGATGAAGGCCTTGTGGGTAATATCAGTTTCAGCCTGGCCAATGCCGAAAAGCTCCCCTTTGCCCACGACATTTTCGATTGCATTGTGATTGCCTATGGCCTGCGCAATGTCACCGACAAGGATGCGGCGCTGCGTTCCATGTTCAGGACCTGCAAACCTGGTGGTCGCATGCTGGTACTGGAATTTTCCAGACCGAAGAATTCCACACTGGGCAAAGCCTATGACCTGTATTCAAAACTGTGGCCGGTTGCAGGCAAACTCGTGATGAATGACAGCGAAAGCTACCAGTATCTGGTCGAATCCATTCGCATGCACCCTGATCAGGAAACCCTGAAAAAGATGATTCTTGATGCCGGATTCAGTCGTTGTGAATATCACGATGTCATGGGCGGTATCTGTGCCATCCATATAGGATACAAGGACGCAGATTGATGTTGCTCCCTCTGCTGAAGACTGCCTTGCTGTTGCCTTTGGAACATCTGCTGAACACCCTGATTGCCACTGATGCAGCCGGACCATCCAGACTGGCCGCAATGGAAGGCAAGGTCTTGGCAGTAAAGGGAGAGAATCCGGCCTTCAGTTTATTTGTGAGCACAAGAGCAGGGAAACTTCATCTGGCCGTTATCCATGAAGGTCCTGTCACTACAACACTGAAGGGGCCGACCAGCGGTATGATGAAGCTGCTGCTGCGCAAGGGTGATGTACACAGTCTGCAGCCACTGGGACTGGTGCTGACCGGAGAAACCGGATTCATGACACAGCTACAGAATCTGTTGCTTGATCTGCAGGTTGACTGGGAATATCACCTTGCAAGACTGACTGGGGATATTCCAGTACAACAATTGCGCGAAGGCCTGGAACATGGACGGGCATTTGCCGGGCGATTCAGTTCACGCCTTCAGGAAGACTTCAGGGAATATGTGACAGAGGAAGCCCGGCTGCTGCCCACCACAGACGAAGCAGAGCAACTGTACCGGGCAATAACAGATCTGGTTTTGCGTCTTGACCGTCTGGAGGCTGGTGTTGACCAACACCGCTATTGAGCCGGTGCAGCATCCACGGTTTCACCCCAGAATGAAGTGAGTACCTCTCCTTCATGCAGATAGTAGACGGCATCGTCCTTGAGCACAGCCCTGTCCGGATAATATACAAACACCGGCGCAAACAAGGCGGTTGATGCGGCAGTATCTGTTTCAGGTTTTTCTTCCTTCACTGTAACTTCGGTTGCCACAACATCCACCAGTGTCACGATATCGCCCCGACCGGAATTACTGCTATCAGCGTCCTCACTGATGATCCTGCCTACCTGACTGATACCGCTTTCACTGATTTCGAAACTGTACAGGGCAGTGTGGGTATAGTCGTACCATGTACTGGGACTGGAGGGATCAAAGCCTTCCCATTGCGGAATATTCTCGTAGAGATTGACCGGCATGGATAATCTGCCGGGCTCATTATCCCGTGGTGGCAGCCACGTAAAGGCATGGTGGTCATACAGCACTTCAGTATCAGTGCCACGCTTGCCCAACACCTGCGCATCAATTTCGACCGGGTTTGCAGGATCAGACACATCAAACAGGGAAAGTTTTACGCCCTGGTACCAGGCGCCCCTGGCAAAACCGAAATCTGTGGATCCATCATCAGGCAAAGCATCCTTTCCAACACCAAGCAGCAGGGATTCGGAAACCGGATGCAGGTATTCGGAGTAGCCTTCAATTTCAAGTTCGCCGGCAATGACAGGAGCTTCCTGATTGCTCAGGTCCAGCACGTACAGGGGATCAGTTATACGGAAGGTCACCAGATAGGCCCGGTCACCGAGAAAACGGGCGGCATAAAGCTGTTCTCCCGGCTTGCCGATACCATCGATGATGTCGACCGTATCCAGAGTGTTATCAATTACTCCCTCCGTCAGCACTGTCAGTCTTGTGGAGGATGTGTCATTCCAGGTATCACCTATGGATGTAACTACATTCAGATAATCTCCGTTCTCACCCATACGAAAAGACTTCTTGTCTTCACTCCAGCCAAGGTGTCCCTGCACCTGTCCCGAGCCACGATATTCAATTGCCCCCTTGTTCAGGGCGAACTTGTGGATGGATGTGGTGTGCTGCGGGCTGTAGACCAGCGCATCCAGCGCAAGCATCTGGTAATCAGAAGTGGTTGTTGCAAGGTAGAGCGAATTGGTTTACATGTAGAGTGTATCGCTGCCCCCGAGAAAACAGGTACTGGTGAAATTCTTCGGAGATGAAAGTGGAATACTGCTTATCGTGATGATGGATGGATTGAAGCTGCCATCCACAGCGCTGGTCGGCAGGTAGCAATCCCTGCTCTGGATCAGGTCCAGCAGGTTTTCATTGTCATCTTCGACTCTGGGCAGTATGTCGGGCAGGGCTATCCTGCCAAGGGTTTCAATGTTCTGTTCTTCCTGCGCCTTGTCTGCAGGCCACGGATAAAACCCGTCAGGCACCGGGGTCTAGCGGGTAACCACATACAGATGATCACCAACCCTGCGGCTTGAGACCAGTGAACCATCAATGGTCAGTGATTCTGTTCGACTGATGTTTGCAGGATTACTGACATCAAGGAATTCCAGCGCGGTTTTCTGTTCGCCCCAGCCCCAGATGCTGAACCAGCCGCCGTAATATCCCTGCCCGGACAAGGCAACCAGTTGTTTGCTTTCAGCACTCTCCACCAGATACAAACCGTTCGGTGTCATGCTCTTGTCGAATGCGTGACTGCCTGCAATGGTTGCTTGTGCATTGGCACTGTCCAGGTTACTGATGTCAAGACAGGCACCGGTATCGCAGCCTTTGAGCATATAGAGCATGTCGCCACTGGTCTTGATAACATCGGCTTCATCCACACCCAGCTCCTGCAGATTGGTAGTGGACGTTCTGCCGGAAGCTGATGCTTCCGCCAACGCAACCGTACTACCGGTATTGGCAGCTGTTGCAGCAGTGTCAGTTGCGAAGAAGAAGGTCTGGACATTGTTCTTGCTGTAGAAAGCCTGTGTTGAAGTTGCCTGCATTCCTTCCTTCAGCCAGGCTTCCATTGCCTGCCCGGAACTGAAACGCACCAGTGAATCCACACGTGTATCCTGCACTTCGAATGAAAAACCTTCAGGCGAATATCACCATGGCGCTCCCTGTATGCGATAACCTGCATAGACCCTGTAAACTCCCGCGCACCGCTCCCCGGCATTGGTCACCTGCAGGGGCTCGGAATCGGCAAGCACCTTGCGGGAACTTGGGCGCAGTGTGTCCATCTGACCTGACCAGGGTTGCCAGGCACTGCCATCATGCATATACCAACGGTCCTGCTCACTGTTCCTGACTCTGGTAACAAGAAAGAGATCTGCCTCCTTTCCAATGTCACCCGGATCAACTGACAGCGTAACCACACTGGTGGCTATATCCCCTTCCAGCATGACATCTGCAAAACGATGCTGCTTTTCAGGCTGAATGCTGCCACTGAGAACCAGACTGCCCTCTGCAGAAGCAGCGCTTGCTCCACCAGTGGCCATCATGAGCAACATGCCTGTGCAGATCAGCCCTTTCAAAACCTTTGTTGTCTGCCTGTAACGAAACATGAGAATTCCCTGCGGATGTATTTGACTTTATCCTATTACAACGGCTGGCCGAATCTGTTGTGATTTTGTTATTCAACGGTAACAAGATGCCCATTGTCCCCGCAAACTGTGCTGATGTGCTGATTGCCACGGCTCATCCGGCCTTTGAGCATGCTACTTGCACATGCCGGCTCCGATTCCATTACAATTGGTTACAATTTCACGCCATATTGTCTACAGATGGTTGTAACTGATTTGTAACACAATACTGATCCGGTCCGGTTCAAGAAACTTTTAACGATGAAAATCCCGACAATTGAAGCACTGCTGTTTATTGCAGCCTGTGTACCTGGATTCAACGTCTCTGCCCAGGAGGAGGAACGCTCCTGGCAGCTGGGTATTGCTCTGGGCCAGGGTAGCCGCGACAACCCCCTGATCAACGGGGAAGCCATAGATATCAATGCTGTAATCGACTTTTCCTGGTACGGAGAAAAATTCTTTTTCGACAACGGTGACCTCGGCTTTACCTTTCTGGAAGAACGCAACTGGGCATTCAGCCTGATTGCCACAGTGAACAACGAACGGAATTTCTACAATTACCTGACTGGCAGACAGCTGTCTCTGGGCTCCCTTCTGGAAAACAACTTCAGTTTCGGCTCATCCATTACCTCATCAACTGATGGCACCACAGTCATTGACCCTGAAACAGGCAAAATCACAATCAATGCTCCGCCGCCTGACCTCGTTTCAGACAGCATCAATATCACTGACCTCAACAAGGAAACAGAACTTCCTGACAGGGACTTCGCTCTCAACGGCGGCATCGAATTCCTGTACATCAGCCCCCTGGGTGACATACAGGCCCAAGTACTCACCGATGCAAGTTCAACGCATGATGGTCAGGAAGCCTGGCTTTCGTGGTCATACCCCTGGTTCACGCACAATGGACAGTTCAACCTTACATTGGGAGCCGAATGGAAAAGCGCTGATCTGATTACCTATTACTACGGAGTCAGTGAAGATGAATCCTTCATCGGCAGGCCAGCCTATGAAAGCGGTGCCGGTACCAACACCTTCATCAGGTTTTCAGCACGCCACGCTCTGACCGATCACTGGCATCTGGCCGGTGTCGTTGAGCGGGAATTTCTCAGTTCTGCAATCAGAAACAGCCCCATAGCAAGCAGCAGCCGGGTCGACACCTGGTTTCTGGGGCTGTACTACAGTTTTTGAGGAATTGCATGGACGCATTATCAAACCGATACAATTCACCTGCGGGTAAATTGCCCGGATTGATACCAGCAATCGCGCTCGCCTGTGTTTTGGCATGCAGCTTACTGCACGAGGGTGCCTATGCCAGTGATAATCCCCCAACGGGCTACAATCTTGTAGTGAAACCTTCTATCTGTGTTTCCTATGACAGTGAAATGCCCTGTGAAATGGCAATGCAGGTCAGCTGGGAAGGCAGGACCGAGGCAGATATCTGTCTCAGGGAAATGATGCAGGAACCACAGATCCATTGCTGGGAAAATGCCAGCAGAGGATCAGTGGACATAAGGTATTCCGATACCGCAGATCTGGTTTATCAGTTGGTTGAGGAATGCTCTTCAGCTGTGCTTGCAGAAGCGTAAGTCAGGATCATCAATCGTGATCTGCGCTCTGCCCGCAAGCGCAGACGCCATGTGTGGAGCATACTCTGAGTCTCCCCGGAAGAATGGATATGGATACACAACCAAAAGTCAGACTACTGCTCATTGAAGACGATGTGCGCCTGGCCAGACTTGTCAGGGATTATCTGACGCATGAAAACTTTGATATCCGGATAGAACACCGTGGCGATACCGCGCTTGAATCCTTCAGGGCAGACGAAACGGATATCGTTGTGCTGGACCTCATGCTGCCCGGCATGGATGGACACAAGGTCTGCAGCAATCTGCGCCGTGTCTATGAAGGCCCCATACTTATCCTTACAGCCAAAAGCAGTGATATTGATCATGTCATGGGGCTTGAGCTGGGAGCAGACGATTTTGTACACAAGCCCATTGAACCTCCCGTTCTGCTTGCACGTTTGCGCGCCCTGCTGCGAAGGAGCCACAAGAACAGTGAGACTTCAATGCAGGAGCAAAAGGACATACTCCAGTTCGGTACGCTGGTGATCAACACCCGGGCCCATGAGGTCAGGCTGGCCGACGAAGTCCTGGAATTTACTACCCAGGAATTCGAACTCCTTCACTTCATGGCTTCCAATGCAGGCCGGGTATTGAGCCGTGATGATATATTCAACAACATCCGGGGCATTGAATATGATGGCCTCGATCGTACTGTGGATGTCCGGATATCCCGACTGCGCAAGAAGCTGAATGACGACCCCGGACACCCACAACGTATAAAAACAGTATGGGGCAAAGGCTACCTGTTTGTTGCAGATGCCTGGGCAGACTGAACGCCGGCAGGCCATGAAACAACCTTTTTCAACCTGGTTCTACTTTCGCTCCTATGCGGCAATTGCCGCCGGCATTATAGGGGCTGCCCTGTTGCTTGATGCCCTGCTGGCATCTGTCTCGACACCTGATCCGCGGCCCTTGCTCTAGGCACACTACAGCCCGTTGTTCTCGTTACTGCAGGCCCAGCTTGCCGGCACCCGTCAACCGGCAATGCAAGCAAGACTGGATGCACTAACGGCAGAATGGGAACTGCAGGCACAGCTCATCCCCGTGTCGGACTTTGCCGGTCTTGATGATGAACTTACAACCGGTGACAGGGAACTGCATCTGTTTTATGACAGCGACGGACAAGCCCTGCTTTACCAGCTGATACCGGAAACCGGACAGGTGCTGGCACTTGGACCACTGCCTGTAGAAGCGGCAGACACCATACTGGAAACCGGCATCATCATTTCATACTACCTGCTGATAGCGCTGGTACTGCTGTTGTGGATCCGGCCCTTTTACCGGGATCTCAGTCTGCTGCGCCGAGGAGCCGCCAACTTTGGCCGGGAAGATTTCTCCACCCGCGTGCAGCTCAGTGACAAGTCCTCGATCCTGCCCGTAGCACAATCATTCAATGCCATGGCAGATCGTATTGAATATCTGGTTTCTGCCCATCAGGAACTGACCAATGCAGTTTCACATGAACTTCGTACACCGCTTGCACGCTTCAAGTTCAGTCTAGAGATCCTGTCACGCAGCAGCGAACCCGACAAGCAGCAGGAATATCTTGACCAGATGAAAGGGGATGTAGCCGAACTGGAAAGCCTGATTGATGAAATGCTCAGTTACGCAAGACTTGGTGAACACAACCTGCTCATGAACCAGGTTGAAATTGACCTGCAGCGCAGGCTGAAATAGCAATTGGCAGTTTATGCATACGAAAAAATCACGGTTCGTTGCAGTTTTGTATCCGAAGGCTCTGCGGGCAACTCCAGAGCAGGCCTGAATACGGATCTGATGGCACGGGCACTGCACAACATCATTCGTAACGGCCTGCGTTATGCCCAAAGCACCATCGAAATACAGGTCAAATGCACAACAGAAGTCATCATCACCATCTGCGATGATGGGCCAGGTATACCGCCTGCATTGCTGGGCAGAATTTTCGAGCCCTTCTCCCGCGTGGAATCAAGCCGGGACAAGGACAGTGGTGGCTATGGACTTGGCCTGGCCATTGCCGAAAGAATACTGCAGCGTCATCAGGGCAGGATCACTGCAGAGAACTGCAAACCCCATGGTGCCTGCTTCACACTGCAGTGGCCCAGATAAGCACAGCAATCTTTCAGCATCCAAAAGTCGGGTGCTACCCGATCAATCCTGCAGATTTGCGTAAATGCGTTGCTCAAAACCCTGCAGCACTTCTATCGCATCCGCATCATAAAAGGGAAGGTACTGCATCAGCAGCACAGCCCCTATCCCGTTGACCGGATCTATCCAGAACTCGGTATTGTAGATGCCCGCCCAAGCCAGACTGCCCACCGGGCGCATACCGGGCACCTGGCTTTCCGTACGCTGAAACCCGAGACCATAACTGTCGATGCCCGCTCCCAGCGGAAAGTCTTCGCTGGTCAGCTTGTTGGTGCTGTGCATAAGCCCCACAACCACCGGTGCTGTATGGTTCTGCCCCATCAAGGCAACCGTATCAGCATCAAGCAGGCGTGTATCACCAGTCAAACCTGCATTGAGAAACAGCCGAATGAAACTGGCATAATCGCTGGCCGTGCCGGACAAACCGCCGTCACCCTGATGCGGCGAGGAAATCATCCCTGCCGGATTGGGAACTTCATTTAGCGAAGTGCCATCGAAGCGATGCACTGTGACTACCCTGCTGTTTTTTGATGCAGGGATATCGTAGGCAGTGTCTGTCATCCCCAGCGGTGCAAGCAGTCTCTGCTCAAGAAAAGCAGACAGTTCCTGCCCGCTGACCGCCTCAATAATCTCACCAAGCACCCGAGTACTTTCACCATACTGCCAGCCTGTGCCAGGCTCGAAGAGCAGTGGCAGTTCGGTCGCCCTGTTGTTTGCAGTCCCTGACTGGAAGGTATTGAGGAACTCGCTGGTAAAGGTATAACCAAGTCCTGAAGTGTGGGTAAGCAGTTGTCTTACCGTCATCTCTCCAGCAGCATCATGTGCCATGAACGCCGTACTGCTGAAACTCTCAAGTATGCCGGGAGGCTGCAGATCGGGCAGGTATTCTGAAGCTGGCGCATCAAGCGCTACCAGACCATCCTCAACCAGCAGCATGATGCCTGTGGATGTAACTGCCTTGGTCATGGATGCCAGCCTGAAAATTGCATCTGCAGTCATGGTCTTGTTGTTGGCACTGTCCATCAAACCAAAAGCATACTCATAGATGACTTCCTCTCCATTGGTCACCAGCGCCACCATGCCCGGAATCCGTGTACTGCCAATGGCGCTCTGCAGATAACTGTCCAGTGCATTGGCTCCCGCCACCGACAGGGACTGCGCATGGACAGTAGAAAGTGATGACACAATCACAAGTAACGATAGAACTATCTTCATGTTTGGCTCCCGAAGAGACAGTCTGGCCGGCTACAGATGTAACAATGACCGAAAACTATCAGGAAACTTCTTGCGAGTAATCCCGACAATCGTCCATTTCCCCTGTGCTTTGGGCTATCATTCCCGTCCCTGAAAAAAGCCAAGTGCCATGCAGAAGTTATTTCGCCTTGTCCGCATTTATCGTGTCGCTGCCCGCTATCGCCTTGGTGAGTTGCTTGTGGCTGTGCCGCACAGCCGCATTTTGCGTGTGCTGCTGAAATTGCCGGCGGGCTCGCATCCGGATATTGAAAGGCTTTCCACAGGCGCTCGACTGCGCCTGGCACTGGAAGAACTGGGTCCGATATTCATCAAATTCGGTCAGTTGCTGTCCACCCGCCGGGACATGGTGCCCACAGATATTGCAGACGAACTGGCACTGCTCCAGGATCAGGTAGCGCCTTTTGACAGCCTGCAGGCCCGTCAACTGATCGAAACCGCGTTGGGTTATCCGATTGAGGAACGCTTCACGGATTTTTCCACCGAACCACTGGCGTCAGCTTCTGTCGCCCAGGTGCATACGGCCAGGCTCAAAAGTGGCGAAGAGGTTGTCATCAAGGTGATTCGTCCCACGATTGCAGAAATCATTCGCGATGACGTGGCCTTGTTGCACAGTATTGCTGACCTTGTTGAACGTCGCATTGCAGGAGCCAGACGCCTGCGGCTCAAGGAAGTGGTGCGGGATTACGAACTGGTGATCTTTGACGAGCTCAACCTGCTCAATGAGGCGGCCAACACCTCACAGCTCGGCCGCAACTTCAAGGACTCGCAACAGCTCTACGTGCCCCGTGTCTACTGGGATTTCTGTCGCCCCAATGTGCTGGTCATGGAGCGCATTTACGGGATTCCCGTCAGCCATATTGATGAACTGCACAAGGCAGGGATCAACATCAGGAAACTGGCAGAAACAGGGGTCCAGATATTTTTCACCCAGGTTTTCAATCACAGTTTCTTCCATGCCGACATGCATCCGGGCAATGTGTTCGTGTCTCGCGAGCATCCCGAAGCACCCCGATACATAGCATTGGACTGCGCCATCATCGGCAGCCTGAGCAAGGATGACCAGCAGTACCTGGCCCGCAATCTGCTTGCCATTTTCAAACAGGATTACCGCCGCGTGGCCGAACTGCATGTTGAATGCGGCTGGGTCCCTCCCGACACTCCGATCCATGCTTTTGAGGCCACCATGCGGGCGGTATGCGAGCCAATATTCCAGAAACCAATCAGTGAAATCAGTTTCGGGCAGTTGCTGCTCCAGTTGTTCCGCACTGCCGGCCGCTTCAACATGGAAATACAACCATCACTGGTGCTGCTGCAGAAAACCCTGTTGAACATTGAAGGCCTGGGCAAGCAGCTCTATCCGGAACTGGACCTCTGGCAAACTGCCCTGCCTTTTCTTGAAAACTGGCAGAAACAGCGGCTATCTCCGCTCAACAACCTGAAAAAAGTGCGCGAAAAGCTGCCAGAGTGGATAGAACAGGCCCCGGATTTGCCGGATATGCTGCTGGATGCACTACAGGATGCAGGTCAAACCAGGCAACAGGTAAAACAGCTTCAGTTACAGGTCGAACAGCTGAAGAAAAACCAGCAAAAACCTGCCGGTCCGATACTGGTAACTTTACTGATAGTTGCCTTGCTGCTGGCATTCAATCCGGCATTCACCAATGCACTTTTGACCAGCATCCCCATCCCGGCACTGTTTGTAGCCCTTATCGGCCTGGGCTACTTTCTCGCCCGCCGGTTCAGATAGCGACAGGCACAGGGCATGCAGCGACCTGGTCAGGCCAGCTGGTTGTACCGCATTGCTTGCATGCCAAGTACTTGTTTTCTGAGAAAATGACTCCAAATCAGGTATGCTACGCACCTTTGTTTGAGACACACCGATGGCAATTGCAGCGCACGACTGGCTGGACATGATCAAATGGGATGCCCAAGGCCTTGTTCCCGCCATCGCCCAGGACTGGCAGGACAACACGGTTCTGATGCAGGCATTTGTGAATCGGGAAGCCCTTGAACTTGCTGTCAGGGAAGGACGCGCAATTTACTGGTCCCGTTCCAGAGCGCGGCTGTGGCGCAAGGGTGAGGAATCTGGTCATGTCCAGAAGCTCCACGAAGTATTGCTTGACTGCGATGGAGACAGCCTGATTTTCCGGGTTGAGCAGGTTGGCGGCATTGCCTGTCATACCGGCCGGAAAAGCTGCTATTTCAGACGACTGGATGACAATGGCAAGTGGGAAATTGGCGCATCACCGCTGAAAGATCCGACACAAATCTATGGTTCAGCCCACAAAGCTGAATAATTACCCCAGGCAGTAATGATATGAGCGATACACTGGACAGGCTGGCAGAGATAATCAATGCCCGTAAACAGGCAAGCCCCGACAGTTCCTATGTGGCCAGCCTGCAACACGCCGGCCTGAACAAGATTCTGGAAAAAGTGGGCGAAGAAGCCATTGAAACCATTCTGGCAGCACGGGATGTGGCAGAAGGCGCCAACCGGGACAAACTGATACACGAAACAGCAGATTTGTGGTTTCACACCCTGGTCATGCTGCAGCAGCTCGATTGTAGCCCCCGGCAGGTATTGCAGGAACTGGATCGACGCTTCGGCACATCAGGTCTTGAAGAAAAAGCAGCCCGTGGCTGATACAATGCGGGCATACAGGTTTACAACAGCGGCATCGGCAAGATGCTTGCACATCAGGAGCAGGTTATGGGTCTCGGCGGAATAGGTATCTGGCAGCTTCTTATCATTCT
>JAURLQ010000176.1 GCA_030831125.1 Gammaproteobacteria bacterium | reverse complement strand
TTGATCTGGTCGGCACCCTGCCAGTCGATTTCGAGGATCACATCCCAGCCGTCTGCCAGCTTTTCCGTTACCCAGCTTTTGGAGGTGCCATAGTAATGCCCGAAAACTTCGGCATGTTCAAGAAAATCTCCTCTGTCCACCATCTGCTCGAAGGCCGGCTTGTCGATAAAGTGGTAGTTGACGCCGTTCTGTTCACCGGGGCGCATGGCCCGGGTGGTATGGGAAACAGAGACGCACAGTCCGGTAGCGCCCTGGGCTGCACCGGGTTTCTCCAGCAGGGCATTGACCAGAGAGGTCTTGCCAGCGCCGGAGGGTGCCGAAATCAGAAAAAGGCTGCCTTGGGACATGACGCTGTGGATTGCCTGCAGGAGAAAACTGTCAAAAAGAGCGAAGCATCATATCAGCCTTTGTCCTGATGCTGAATCTGCTTCGTAAAGACACCATACTTGACAATGGATTGCAGCAGAGAGGTGAGCGACCGTCTGCGGCATGGATGCCGCAGTCGAGCCCCCAGGGATGGGTTAACGGCGTGTCGCGAGATTCACTGCTGCAATCTGGTTTCCAATGAACTCATATGGAATCAAGCCTGGAACCAACAGGGTTCACGCCTTCCTATTCGATATTCTGTATCTGTTCCCGCATCTGCTCGATCAGCACCTTCAGGTCCACCGCACCCATTGTGGTGGCAGTGACTATCGCCTTTGAGCACAGGGTGTTGGCTTCGCGGTTGAGTTCCTGCATCAAAAAGTCCAGACGCCGGCCAATCTGCCCCTGTTGTTTGAGATTGTGCTTCACCTCCTTCACATGAGTGTCGAGGCGATCGAGTTCTTCATGGATATCGGCTTTCTGGGTAAGCAGTACTATTTCCTGCTCAAGACGGGTCGGATCCACTTCCAGTTTGAGGTCTGCAAACTGTGTACGCAGCCTATCGGCCTGGGCCTCCAGAATACGGGGCAGATCCTTGCGGATGTCGGCAACGATGTTGCTGATCCGGGCAAGCCGGTCAACGATGAGAATGTCGAGCTGTTCACCCTCGCGTTCACGCTGTTCCTGCAGAGTCTTCAGCGCCAGATCAAAAAGCTTGAGGGTTTCTTTCTCAATTGACTTTGTATCCTGCTCTTTTTCGATGATGACACCAGGCCAGCGCAGGATATCTATTGCAGAGACCGGATTGCTTTCCGGAAAAATCTGGTTGATGTGTGTGGCCGCCTTGTGCAGCTGGGCCATGGTTTCATGATCGAGATGAATGCTGCCGTGGATGTCGCCATGGGCGACGAATTTGAGCTGGGCATCCACCTTGCCACGCTGGATTACCTGGCGGAGCTGATCACGCAGCGCAGTTTCCAGCTGCCTGAAGGTATCAGGCAATCGAAAGGAGGGTTCGAGATAACGGTGATTTACCGAGCGGATTTCCCAGATAAGGGTACCCCATGCATGCTCGGACTGCTGGCGGGTAAAGGCGGTCATACTTCTGGTCATGGGTCGTACTCTCTCTCTTTTTCGGTGGGCCCCGAAAAGCCCGTCCTGCGCAATGCTAGAATGGCACACAATCGAAGACTATAACATTGCAGCAGCAGTAGCAGGAGAAATCGCATAGTGAGTACAGTACGACCCAGTGGCAGGGCCCCCGATGCCCTCAGGCAAATCAAACTGACCAGAAATTACACCCGACATGCAGAAGGGGCAGTGCTGGTTGAGTTCGGGGATACCCGGGTGATTTGCACCGCAACAGTAGAAAATTCAGTGCCGCGTTTCCTCAAGGGTACCGGCAGCGGATGGATAACGGCTGAATACGGCATGCTGCCGCGTTCCACCGGTTCCCGCATGGAAAGGGAGTCGGTAAAAGGCAAGCAGAGTGGCAGGACCCAGGAAATCCAGCGTCTGATCGGTCGTTCACTGCGTGCGGCAATAGACCTGAAAAAGCTCGGTGAAAATACCATCAAGGTAGATTGCGATGTCATCCAGGCAGACGGTGGTACCCGCACCGCCAGTATCACCGGCAGCTGTGTGGCACTGGCAGATGCCATCAATTACATGCTCAAGAGCGGCCTGGTGAAGGAAAATCCCCTCACCAGAATGGTTGCCTCGGTGTCGGTGGGAATTTGCAAGGGTGTGCCGGTGCTGGATCTGGACTATCTGGAAGATTCATCTGCAGAAACTGACATGAATGTGGTCATGACCAGCACGGGAGGATTCATTGAGGTGCAGGGCACCGCAGAAGATGGCGAATACAGTGGTGATGAACTCAATGCCATGCTGTCGCTTGCCCGCACTGGCATCGAGCAGTTACTGCAGGTTCAGCAGGACGCCCTTGCGGTGTAGGCAGGAGGTAAGTGGTGAAAGACTATAAGCAGAAATTTCTTGATTATGTAATCGACAGGCAGATCCTGCGATTCGGCGAGTTCACGTTGAAGTCCGGTCGCAAGAGCCCCTATTTTTTCAATGCCGGCCTGTTCAACACAGGTAGTGCCCTGTCACTTATTGGAAAGAGCTACGCGGCATGTATAGCCGAGTCGAATCTGGACTTTGATGTGATGTTCGGACCGGCATACAAGGGCATTCCCCTGGCCTCTGCTTCAGCTATCGCATTGTCGGAGCATTTCCAGCGGGATGTGCCCTACTGCTTCAATCGCAAGGAAGCCAAGGATCATGGCGAAGGTGGCACCATGGTAGGTGCTCCCCTGAAGGGCAGGGTACTGGTTGTGGACGATGTCATTACTGCAGGTACAGCCATCCGTGAAGTCATGGCCATTATCGATGCTGCGGGCGCTACCGCGGCCGGCATTGTGGTGGCGCTTGACCGTCAGGAACGCGGCCAGGGCGAGCTTTCTGCCATCGGTGAAATTTCGCGTGATTACAAGGTACCGGTCTTCAGTATCATCAGTCTGGACCAGATCATTCATTACCTGGGGCTCAAGGGCAACAGCGAACTGGAGGCCTGGTTACCTGCGATGAAGCGATACCAGGAATCCTATGGCGTGCAATAGTCGTAACCTGCTTGAGGAATTGTCAGTAGCGCAAAGTGAATTCAATGGTGCTCGGTAGCGCATCGAAAGACTGGAAATTTCAAGGCAGGAAGCAATTACCTCTGCCTTGAAAGAGGAATCAAGACTGCGCGAACTGCTGGGGCTCCCTGAAAATGCCGGCTTGCAGTAAAGGCCATTGCTCATCCCAGCCTCTGGTTGGCAGCTCCCTGAACTCGCTCCTGACAAACTGGCTTATCCGGCCCTCGGTCCAGGCGGTCAGATAGGCTGCCGTTGCAGTAACTGTAACCTGGGTCCTGAGCCCTTCCTTCATTTCTGCTTCGCGCAGTACCTGACGCAACTGGGTTTCAAGCCTGTCGAGTATCTGGGCAACTTTCGTACGTAACCTTTCGGTTTCCCCTGAAAGGGCATCACCATTGAGTATGCGGGTAATACCCGGATTCTTTTCTGCAAAGCCGAGCGTGAAATAAATGATTCTTTCGCAGTAGCGCAATGCACTGTCCGGCTCGGCAAGGATACGGGTAAAGCTCGCAAACAGCGTGCTCTCTATATAGTCAATGAGACCCTCAAACATGCGGGCCTTGCTGGGAAAATGGCGATACAGGGCAGCTTCTGAAACCCCTATTTCGGCGGCCAGTGCAGCGGTGGTAATACGCCCACCGGGATGCTTTTCCAGCATGGCAGCAAGCGTTTGCAGTATCTGTTCCCTGCGTTGGCCTCGTACTCTGGGCATGGGCTTCAGCCTTGTCTGTGTATCTGTTTGTTGGTGATCTGTGTGCCGATACCCTTGTCGGTAAAGACTTCGAGCAGGACAGCGTGCGGTATGCGGCCATCAATGATCTGGGCACTGTTTACCCCGGAATTGACGGCATCCAGGGCACAATTGATTTTCGGCAGCATGCCGCCGTAAATCGTACCATCGGCAATCATGTCGTTGACCTGGGCGGTAGTCAGTCCGGTAACCACTTCGCCTGCCTTGTTCTGCACACCGGCAATATTGGTCAGCAGTATCAGTTTTTCTGCATTCACCAGGGATGCCACCTTGCCAGCGACTATGTCGGCATTGATGTTGTAGGACTGACCGGTTGCATCAAAGCCGATAGGTGCGATTACCGGAATGAAGTCGCTCTCTTTCATCATGTTGATTATGGCCGGGTTGATGGACTCCACTTCACCCACATGGCCTATATCAATGATTTCGGGCGCTTCCATTTCTGCAGTCTTGCGGGTAATGGTCATCTTGCGGGCCCTGATGAAGTCACCATCCTTGCCGGTGATGCCGATGGCCTTGCCACCATTCTTGTTCAACAGGCTGACAATCTGCTTGTTGACCAGGCCACCAAGTACCATTTCCACCACATCCATTGTGGCGCTGTCGGTAACCCGCATGCCATCAACAAAGCTGGACTGGATGTTGAGCTTCTTCAGCAGCTCTCCTATTTGCGGGCCACCGCCGTGCACCACAATAGGGTGCATGCCGACCAGCTTCATCAGCACAATATCCCGCGCAAAACTGTTTTTCAGGTGCTCATCAGTCATGGCGTTGCCACCGTATTTCACGACGATGGTTTTGCCGGTGAAGCGCTGGATATAGGGCAAGGCTTCAGTCAGTACACTGGCAATGTTCTGGGCTGTGTTGAGGTCTAGCGTCATGGTTGGGCCTGAATATTCAAATCGGAAAATTTTGTGTTTGCAGTAGTAGCAGAATACCTCTGCTGCTGGTATCCGGGTTTGAACAGGAGCCGGCTTTTGAGACTGGGTTGCAGTAATATTTTCGCGACACGCCGTAAACCCGGCCCAGCCATTCGGCATAGCCGAATGTCGCTACACCTCACGCAAAGCGATGCTTTGCATGCGTTCGGCTCCGCCCATGGGGGCTCGACTGCGGCATCCCTGCCGCAGACGGTCGCTCAAACTATTACTACAACCCAGTCCCAGCTTGGCTTTTTAAGTTCAAACCGGGATACCAGGCATCTGTACGCCAGCTGGCATTGTCCGAAAAATTGCACGGATCAGTAGTAGCAAACACTTACTATCAGCGATTCTATCAGAAAGGTAACGCAAGATCGGGTAGCAATTTCAACAGGGCGGAACGGAAGCTTGTCTGGATTGCTTCCAGGTCGGCCTGCGTGTCGGCTTCAAAACGCAGCACCAGCGTAGGCGTTGTGTTGGAAGCACGGATGAGGGCCCAGCCCATTTCAAAATTGGCCCTGATGCCATCGAGATAATCGAAGCTGGCACCACGCAACTGCAGTTTTTCCACCAGCACTTCCATCAACGCAAACTTGTCGGATTCTGCTACCGGGATAAACAGCTCTGGTGTGCTGACACTTGCCGGCAACCTGTCGAGCAGTGCTTCAGCATTGGTTTCATACTTGTCGAGCAATTCAAGAAAGCGACAGGCAGCATACATGCCGTCATCAAATCCGAACCAGCGGTGCTTGAAAAAAATATGGGCCGAATATTCCCCGCCGAGCAGTGCGCCGGTTTCCAGCAGCTTCTGCTTCACCCAGGAATGGCCGCTTTTGCACATGATGCCAACACCACCCATTTCCTTGATGATGCGGCCCAGATGGTGGCTGCTTTTGACATCGTAGACCACGCCGGCACCTTCATTGTCGGGGAGTATGTCCATAGAAAATGCCATCAACAGTTTGTCGGCATCGATAATGGCGCCTTTTGCTGTTACAAGTCCGACCCTGTCGCCATCGCCATCCAGGGCAATGCCCAGATCTGCCTCTTCCTGCTGTACCTTTTCAATGAGGTCCTGCAGGTTTTCCTCTCTGGTTGGATCGGGATGATGATGCGGAAAATTGCCGTCTGGCTCACAGTAAAGAGGTATGGTTGTGCAGCCCAGTTTTTCAAGCAGCACGGGAGCAACCAGACCGGCTACACCATTACCGCAATCGACAACCACCCGGTAAGGACGCTTCAGATTGATCTGCTGGCTGATACAGGCCAGATAGTCAGGCAGGATATTGTGTTGTGATTGTGTGCCATTGCCACAATGCAGGCGATTTTCGTCTATGCGTTTGCGCAGATCATCTATCCGGCAACCGGCCAGCGTACTTTTTTGCAGCACTATCTTGATGCCGTTGTAGTGGGCCGGATTGTGACTGCCAGTGAGCATTACGCCGGAGTGCACCGGCATGGTTTGCGTGGCGAAGTAGAGTAGCGGGGTGGGGACTACACCCAGGTCTATGACATTGCAGCCAGAAGACAGGATGCCGTTGCGTAGTGTTTCTCCCAACCGGGGACTGGATAGCCGGGCATCGCGGCCAAGCAAAAGGGTTTGCTCACCCAGATCCAGTGCTTCGCTGGCAATGGCCTGGCCGATCAGCTTTACAGAAGCGGCATCAAGTCCTTCACCCACAATGCCCCTGATGTCGTAGGCACGGAAAATTGAAGGTTCAATTGTGGCGATGTTCATGCACTCTTCAATCTTTCGGCTATCAGGCGGATGATCTCGCGTGTAAGTCCGGCCTTGCTGTGAGGTTCAAGCACCTGATTGCCACCGGCCCAATAAACAGTGGCCGATGCTTCATCACTGCCGAAAGTGGCACTTGCATCGTTTGCGACAATCATGTCGAGATTCTTGTGTTCAAGCTTGTGCAGGGCGTTTGCCTCGAGATTTTCCGTTTCGGCGGCAAAACCCACGCAGAACGGGCGGGATGCGCCGGTGGCAATGCTTGCGAGGATGTCGGGATTGCGGACCAGTCTGATTTCCATGTAGTCGGCATCCTTCTTGATTTTCTGTGCGGCTGCCTGTTCGGGTCGGTAGTCTGCAACAGCAGCAACACCAATGAAGATGTCTGCCGGATGTTCCCTGCAGGCCTGCAGCATCTGCTGCGCACTTTCCACCTGCACACAATGAAGTCGTTGAGGTACGGGAATACTGACCGGGCCACTGATCAGCGTAACCTTTGCGCCGGCTTCAACCGCTGCTTCAGCAAGTGCGTAGCCCATCTTGCCTGAACTGTGATTGCTGATATACCGGACGGGGTCGATGGCTTCTCTTGTGGGTCCTGCCGTAATGGTCACTGTCTTGCCGGCCAGCAAACCTGATTCAAACTGTGCGGCACAAAGGCCAAGCAATTCTTCTGGTTCCAGCATGCGTCCCACGCCTTCGTCACCACAGGCCTGTTCGCCATTGCCAGGGCCCCAGATATGCACTGCCATTTGAGACAGCCGCTCAACATTCTGGCGTGTACTGCTGTTGCTCCACATTGCCTGATTCATGGCTGGTGCCAATGCCAGTTCAGAGCGTCTTGCCAGGCAGAGTGTTGTCAGCAGGTCATCGGCTTCGCCATGGAGCAGGCGGGCCAGGAAATTGGCGCTTGCCGGCGCAACAACTATCAGATCGGCCCAGCGGGCCAGGGCAATGTGTCCCATGCCGGCTTCGGCTTCCACATCCAGCAGTTCAGTGTGGACACGATTGCCGGAAAGCGCCTGCATGGTCATGGGGGTGATGAACATGCGGGCGCTTTCTGTGAGTACTACGCGCACCTCAGCGCCGGCCTTGATGAGGAGGCGGCAGAGTTCAGCGCTCTTGTAGGCGGCAATACTGCCGGTGATACCGAGCAGGATGCGTTTGTTCTGCAGTGTGGACATTTGGGGAGCTGATCCTGTCGGCTACAGGGCAAGCCGGAAGTCGGCACAGCCTATCAACAAGCCCTGATTGATTCAATTTGCAGCATCTGTGAGGGCGCACTGACGCGCGCCCCTACCAATACCGGATTTCTGCAGATATGCCCAATGCCAGGTAGGGGTCGGCGTTAGTCGACCCGGGGATGGCCAAATATTCAGGCCAATTTGATATGGCCAAATGGGCGCACTTTCATGCGCCCCTACGATACATTCGGGTTTCAATGTATTCGGGGCGATCCATTGGGCGCACTGACGCGCGCCCCTACGGTATTTCCTTTTCGGTGGGGTCGCCGGCCAGAGCATCCAGCCCGTCCACTGTGCGGGTCGGGAACGCGATGTCGGCGCCGTGTTCGTGAATGATGTCGACAACTTTCAACAGCACATCCTGTTTCACTTCATGGTAGTGCGCCCAGTCGGTGGTTTTGGTGAAGGTATAGATGAAAAAGTCCAGCGATGAGGGTGCCAGGCTGTTGAAGTTCACCATGATGATCTGGTTCTGGTCGATCTCAGGGTGGTTCTGCAGCATGTTTTTCACATCTGAGGTGATATCACGCATTTTTCCGGCATCGCAGTAACGCAAACCGAAAGTCTCGTGAATTCGGCGATTGAGCATGCGGGAAGGATTTTCCACGGCAATAGTCGCGAAAGCCGAGTTGGGTATGTAAAGCGGCCGCTTGTCGAAGGTACGAATGATTGTAAGCCGCCAGCCGATGTCTTCAACGGTGCCTTCGATTTCCCGATCGGGTGAACGCACCCAGTCGCCTACAGAAAATGGACGATCCAGATAGATCATCAAGCCCCCGAAAAAGTTGGCCAGCAGATCCTTGGCGGCGAAACCAACAGCGATACCTCCGATACCGCCAAAGGCAACCACTCCTGAAACGCTGATCCCGAGGGTTTGCAGTATTACCAGTACACCGGTGATCAGCACGGAAAGGCGCAGCAGTCTGCCAATGACCCTGATCGTGATTTCGTCAGTTTCCAGCTCGCGTTGCTTGCGCTTCTTCATGAAGTTGGCTTCGACGTTCCGGATGAATTGGAGAAGAAACATCATCAACAGAAGGATCAGCGCTATACGACGAACAAGGCCCGTGTAATCGAAAATGTCGTTCTCGGTAACGCCTTCAATGATCCCGGCGGCAATGCTCAGGCCAATGACCCATGAACCAAGCTGCAGGGGGCGTGCAAGAGCACCTGTAAGCGCATCGTCCCAGAGGTTGGTGGTTTCTGCTGCATGCGTAGCTACCTTTTTCAGGATAAGGCGCAGGATGAAATTGAAAACAACGGTGGCCAGTACCACCAGGAATACGTGCAGTATCCAGGCGTTCTCATTGTTATTGATAATCTCTGTCAAAAAATCCATGCCGCTTTCCCGATTGAACAGACAAGCAGTATACCTGTTGTCGAAGCAGTGTTTTTCAAGAGCATACGGTAGATTTTCTACTAGACTGCAAGGCAACAGGAAACAGGTTCAGGGAGGAACCATGGCGATATCAGACTGGCCTTTGCAGGAGCGACCCAGGGAAAAACTGCTCAAAAGCGGCGCGCAGTCGCTTTCGGATGCAGAACTGCTCGCCATATTTCTGCGCACCGGGACTGCCGGTCATTCTGCGCTGGATCTTGCCAGAAAGCTGCTGGGCATTTTCGGTGGTGTGCGTGGCGTCATTGAAGCAGCGGCTGACGATTTCTGTGCTGTACCCGGTATGGGCACCAGCAAGTATGCACAGTTGCAGGCCGTTGAGCTTACGCAACGGCATATGCTTGAAACGCTTCAGCGCAGCGACTGTCTTACCAGCTCGGCACTCACGCGCAACTATATCCGCAGTCGTATGCGGGCCTATACGCGGGAAGTGTTCCTGTGCCTGTTCCTGGACAACCAGCATCGGGTGATTGCGCAGGAAGAGCTGTTCCAGGGCACTATAGACGGCTCCATGGTACATCCGCGGGAAGTGCTCAGACGTTCCCTGCATCACAATGCCGCTGCGCTCATTTTTGCGCATAATCATCCATCGGGTGTTGCCGAGCCCAGCCAGGCCGATATCAGCATCACCAGAAGGCTCAAGAATGCGCTGGGACTCATTGATATCAGGACCCTTGACCATCTTGTGGTGTGCGACAGCGAGGTGGTTTCACTGGCAGAAAGAGGCCTTATCTAGAGGTATAGGAAAAATCGGCGGTATTTTCTTCTTTTCAATGTTGAGAGTTGCTGGCTCAGGCTGGGTTGCAGTAATAGTTTGAGCGACCATCTGTGGTAGGGCCTATTCTGAAAAACAATCATCTATCATGGGAAACCCACTCCAGATCCAGTAGCACCCGGCCTACCAGGGTGAGCTCAGCTCGCTCGCTCACGCTCCTCGCCTGACTCCCCCTGCTTCGGCCTGATATACCCCATCGTAGTGGGTTTCTCGAGAATTCGAGAATATCGTTTTTTCTCTGCTTGAATTATCACTGGTGTATGAAGATGGATTGCAGTAATAGATTGAGCGACCGTCTGCGGCAGGGATGCCGCAGTCGAGCCCCCATGGATGGGTTCACGGCGTGTCGCGAAAATATTACTGTAATCCAGCCACATTCGATTGTCGTTTTAAAAACTGAGTCACGGGCAAATCGGCATTTTTCTTGCCTGTAAAGTGGGCTTCTGGTATAAATCGCGCCTCTTTTTTCCCGGCAAAACCCCCCGGGACAGAATTTTGTTGAAAATCAAACAAGTATTACGAGGCAAATCATGTCCAGAGTATGTATGGTGACCGGCAAGAGCCCCATGACCGGCAACAACGTCTCTCACGCCAAAAACCGCACCAAGCGTCGTTTCTGCCCCAACCTGCATACGCACCGGTTCTGGGTAGAATCCGAAAAGCGCTTCGTCAAGCTGCGTCTGTCCAGCAAAGGCATGCGCATTATCGACAAGGTTGGTATCGAGCAGGTCCTGGGTGATATCCGGGGCAGAGGCGAGAAAGTATAAACAAATCAAGTTGTTAGACTTTGATTGCTGAATTTTTGAGATAAGGAAAACGTCATGAGAGACAAAATCCGACTGGTATCCAGCGCCGGCACCGGCCACTTCTATACCACTGACAAGAACAAACGCAACATGCCGGACAAAATGCAGATCAAGAAATTTGATCCTGTTGTTCGCAAGCACGTGATCTACAACGAAGCCAAAATCAAGTAATCAGCTTCGAATTGCCACTTGCGGGAGCCTGATTCCGGGCTCCCGGCCCAATCTACAGCTCCTCAGTCTTCTTTTCCGCCATTCCAGCGCGGAATATCACTTTCCAGTCCGAACAGATCCAGCGCCCGACCCACACTCTGTGTAACCAGATCCTGCAGGCTTTTCGGCCGCGTGTAGAACGCCGGTACCGGTGGCATGACTACAGCACCTGCATGGGTGACATTCAGCATGCTTTGCAGATGTCCGGCATGCAATGGCGTTTCCCGGACCATCAGAACGAGTCGCCGTCTTTCCTTGAGTACTACATCGGCAGCCCTTGTCAGCAAAGAGCCGGTAACACCACTGGCAATTTCTGACAGTGAGCGGATGGAACAGGGTGCAACCAGCATGCCCATGCTGCGGAAACTGCCACTGGCCAGCACAGCACCGATATCTGAATTGCTGTAATGATGATCTGCCAGCTCGCACAATGCGGCATATTTCATGTCGGTTTCGTGGGTAAGGGTCAAAATGGCCGATTTACTTGCAACAAGATGACTTTCCACGCCCAGTGCGCGTAACTGTTTGAGTGCTTCAATACCGTACACGATGCCTGAGGCGCCGCTGATGCCGATAATGAGTCGTTCCGGGGAATTGCCCTGAGATTTCATGTAGACTCGCCGCTTTTTTCCAGGCCGTTATTGTAACGCAGCCTTTCAGAACCCCCACATGCCACTTTTCAGACTTTCAGATGTACAACTCGCATTCGGCACCCATGTGTTGCTGGATCATGTTGATCTCACTATACAGCCAGGCGAACGCTGGGGCCTGCTTGGCCGCAATGGAGCCGGCAAGTCCACTTTCCTGAAGCTGCTTGGGGGTCAGGTGCTGCCCGATGGCGGAGAAGTGTGGCGACAAAGTGAAATGCGCATTGCGTGGCTGGATCAGGAATTGCCAAAGGCATCCGGACAGACCGTGTTTGATTATGTGGCAGACGGACTTGCTGAGGCCGCGGCAATGATCAAGGAGTATCGCCATCTGACAGAACAGGATCCAACGGAAGCTGTGCTGGCGCGCATGGAAACCGTACAGCACCAGATAGAAAGCAACAACGCCTGGAGCCTGCAGCAGAAAGTGGAAAGCATTATTTCCGCTCTCGATCTGCCCGCTGAAAAACAGATGCAGGCTTTGTCCGGTGGTTGGGCCAGAAGAGTTGCCCTTGGCAGGGCTCTGGTAAACGAACCAGATGTGCTTCTGCTTGATGAGCCCACCAACCATCTTGATATACCTGCCATCGCGTGGCTGGAAAAACAGCTGCAGGATTATCGTGGTGCAGTTGTGGTTATTACCCATGACCGTAGTTTCCTTCAGCAAGTGGCCAATGGCATTCTTGAGCTGGATCGCGGGCACCTGAGAGTGTGGCAGCATGATTACCGTCGATTTCTTGAGTTTCGTGACCAGCAACTTGAGGCGGAAGCAAAATCCAACATGGAGTTCGACAAGAAGCTGGCCCAGGAAGAAGTCTGGATACGACAGGGAATCAAGGCCAGACGCACACGTAACGAAGGTCGTGTGCGGGCGCTGGAATCCATGCGTGAAGAATACAAGGCCAGACGAAACCAGGAGGGCAAGGCCAGCATGGAGCTGAACACAGCTTCACGTTCAGGCAAGGTAGTCATGGAACTGGAGCACGTTAGCCATGGCTTTGGTGATCGTACGGTAATCAGGGACTTTTCCACGAAAGTCATGCGCGGAGACAAGATAGGATTGCTGGGTCCCAATGGTTGTGGAAAAACCACGCTGCTGAAATTACTGTTGGGAGAACTGCAGCCGCAACAGGGTACAGTAAAGATCGGCAGCAAACTTGAGTTGGCCTACTTTGACCAGTTCCGGGGTGTACTCGATCCGGAAAAGAGTGTGCGCGACAATCTTGCAGAGGGCAGTGATTACGTTGAGATAAACGGGAAATCAAAACATGTGATTTCCTATCTGCAGGACTTCCTGTTCACACCGGACAGGCTCAGGCAGCCGGCAAAGGTCTTGTCGGGTGGAGAGCAGAATCGCCTGATACTTGCCAGGCTCTTCAGCAAACCAGCCAACCTGCTGGTACTTGATGAACCGACAAATGATCTGGACATGGAGACACTGGAACTGCTTGAAGAGCTGTTGCTTGAATTCCAGGGTACGCTGCTTCTGGTCAGCCACGACAGGACTTTTATCGAGAATGTGGTGCAAAGCTGCATAGCATTTGAAGGTGATGGCAAAGTGCGTCGTTACGTTGGCGGATACAAGGACTGGCAGCGGCAGGGAGGCAGGTTTGGTGAGCCGGAGAATTCGAATACCCGCTTGCAGTCAGCAGTCGAAAAGACAGAAGAAAAACCCGCCGCCACGCCTGTTCCGTCAAAGTCGGCACTTACTTATAAATTGCAACGAGAGCTTGAACAGCTTCCGTTGAAGATTGAAAACGCAGAAAAGGAAATTTCAGCACTGGAGGAAAAAATCGCCGATCCGGATTTCTTCCAGAAAGCACATAGTGACACCGAGCCTGTTTTTACGGCGTTGACTCAGGCGCAGCAAAAACTCGAACAACTATTCCATCGCTGGGAAGAGCTGGAAAGTCTGAAATAAGACCCAACTCTTCAGAATTGGCTATTCATTCCGGACACACTGCATCGGCGCCCTGAGCATGCATTTGTCTATAGCAAGAAACAAGGCTGGAATAGTACCAATCAGATAGATTGATTTTTGCTCATACAACGCAACACCGATAAAAACCCATGTCAGAACAACCCAGGTAATCATGGCGTACAGCCCGTGGATTACATGCAGGTATGACTGTTCCCCGCAGAGTTTGCAGTTGGCCGGCGCGAAAGAAACAGAGACCAGTTTCTGCAGTGAGCTGATGCCGGGTTCATTACAGTGGGGGCAGTTATACAAGGGCTTTCCATTCTTTTCCTGACCCGATCATTATAAGCAGGCAAACGGCAGACTAACACTCACCAGGATCGTTGATGTGGTCCCGGATTGAAAATGACAAGCACCTGTTCCTGGCCGAGGCAAGGGTTGATCATGCGAGCCGACTCCCACAAAACGGGCAATGTCCAATTTGATGTTGGTCAAATGGAGGGGCGCATCCCACTGCCATACTGGAAATTCATGACACTAAGAGGAGTCAGGCATGAAAAAGCAGATTGGCAATAAATCGAAGTGGTTGGCTGCAGTAGGTGCTTTTGCACTATTGCCGGCAACACTCAGCGGAGTATTCAGTACTGCTGTGAATGCGGCTGATGAAGGGCAGATTATTCCGGTACCAGTGAGCATCAATGCCCTGATGGTTACCTTGATAGATCATTCTGCCCATTATCTGTGGGACTATGGTGTGATGGAGCGTGAGATTACGGATGATGAGTGGCGGACCATCGAGTATTACGCCATACAGCTTGCCGGCTCCGGGCCCTTGATAACGATTGGTGGCACAGGAGCCATGGACAATACCTGGGTGCAGTCACCCTTGTGGAAGGCCTACTCGCAGAATATGAGCGATGCTGCAGTGCTCGCATTGGAAGCAAGCAAGAACAAGGACAAGCAGGCATTGTTGGCGCTGGGAGATGTGTTGGTGCAGAGTTGTGAAAGTTGCCACGATGCATTCAAGCCGGCAGCTCCAACAGAAGGTTTCGAACACCAGCCCGATTACGATTACCTGTATCACCTGTTCAAATAATCGCGGTTTGCACGGGCAGGTCTGTTTTCTGTAGTCAGGAATCTGTCTTCTGACTCTGGGGGCGCATGACAATGCGCCCTTGCTGCAGCATCAAATAATATCGGATTTTGCTAGTTGGAAATCTTGATCCACTCGCCTACCTGCGGTTCGCCCGCAGGATAGTCGCCATTCATCAGGCGCAGTGTATCTTCAGGATATTGCGGAATACGGCTCTGGCGAGCCAGTTGGGACCAGGTAACAGGTCCGTTGACCAGCACCCATTGAACCTGAAGTGGGTTTGCAAATACCTGCTCACCTCTGGCTATGGGCCTGAAGCTGCGAATGGCCTCGAGTATCGGACCATTCAATTCCTCATCACCTGTTTTAGCGGTTAACACGAATGCACGTGGGCCGTTGTAGATTACAGCAAGTCTTTCACCTGTATCGGGTCTGATACCGGTAAAACCGGGAAGGCCAAACTGGTTGAGCGCTTCACTTTGCTGCAGATCAGGAATTTTCAGGTCTTCCCTTATGAACAACCGGGGCTCCTTGTTTGCCTGCAGGCGTTGTGCTTCAACACGAATTTCTGCTGCATTTTCCGGTGCTCTGGCCGTTACCGTGGTAGTGGTTTCTTCATAGTTCCAGTTCTGTGGAAATACCATCGTGTAATTGAGCAGCTGTTGGTAATAGCGGTTGCGACCTTCTGCACCTGTGAGGTTCTGCAGGCTGGGGCCGATTATCATGCCGGTGGTTTCATTGCGGAACTCAACAGGATCAATTTCTGCAAGCTGCACTTCTCCCACAGTGGCTGCCTGGCTGACAGCCTGCTGCAAACGCGTGTCGTTGCGTGGGTGGGTAGCGAACAGGCCATGATAGGCAACGCCGCGATTGGAAGTCTTTTTCATGAAATCTTCGTGGTTTTTCAGCACGCCGATCACTTCCACCATGGCATTGGGGTCGTAGCCTGCCTTGACAAGATATTCAGCACCAAGGGTATCTGCCTCAAGTTCCATCTCCCGACCATAGCCGCTGACAAGCGCACCACCAAAGAGGCTTGCTGTTTCGCCCAATATGGATGTCCCTGTCATCACTGCCGAGGCGACTCCGGCGACAGTGGAAACAACATTGGATGTTCGGGCAGCCGCCTGCTGGCGAACTGCATGGCGGGCAGTGATGTGGCCGATTTCATGTCCCAGTACTGCAGCAAGCTGGGCTTCAGTAGTCAGGAAGGTAAGCAGACCGCGATTGACGTATACATATCCGCCAGGCAGCGCAAAGGCGTTGATCTCCGGGCTGTCGATAATCGTAAAGTGATACTCAAGATCCGGGCGATGTGAAACTACCGCCAGCTTTTTGCCTATCTTTTCAACATAGGCCTGCAACCGCGCATCACTGTATACGGGTGTGTTGGCAATGAGCTTGTCGTGTTCTTCCTTGCCAATTTCAAGTTCCCGTTTTTCAGAAGTGGTGACAAAGTCTACCCCACCTGTAGGGTTGGCAGCACAGGCACCCAGGATCAGTGCCAACGACAATACTCCTGCATTCAGGTGCATTGATGTAAGGTTCATGTTGCGTTGAATCTTCATGGTCATGCGTTTCGCTGAGTTGCTTGCTGCTGGCGAATATCCCTTGTGAACTGTTGCAGGCTCAGGTTAACCGATAATGGCTGAATACATACTGAAAATGGCAGGCATCCACCATTGCCAGGATTTTTGATCAGCTTCCGTTGATGAATTGCTTCAACTGGTTGCCAAGGCCGCTGCAGGCATTGGCTTCAACACGTGCAATCAGTGGTATCGGGACAACCAGTGCCGGCATGTAGGACTGTCCGTTGGCATCAGTACTGATTGAGCCTGCTGTTTCCAGGGTATCCATATCCCAGATTTCGGCTTCGAAATTGGAATCATCCTGCCAGGTACCGAATCCGAAACATCCGCCACCACCAGGACCAATGGTGCATGAAATCGAGCCGGCCTGTTCGCTACGCTGGGTAATACCGTCCAGCCATACGATGTATTCAATGCCGTATTCGTCCATCTTGCTCTTGGCAACGTCTATGTCCATCAGCTCCCGTAGATGGCCTGTGCGCATCGGCGCCGTTCTCGGTTCGAAAAAAGGGAACATCGCATCAAGGAATTCCTGTTCTCCAACAACATTGATCGGTCGGGAGCCGGAGGAAACCACATTGGCCACACATTGCACGAAACTGCCTTCAGTTTCGTAATTGTTGTTCTGTCGACGACCAAGAATGACTATGCTCTCATGATCGGCAATGCCGGTTTCACCTTGCCGGAATTCATCAATTTCGGTGGTTGTACAGGCGCACAGACTCATCAGCAGTCCGAATATTGCCACAGCCTTGAAGATTGATCCGTGTAAAAAGCGTTTCATGGTGTTGCCTGCTTATGGCAGATGGTTGTTGTCTCTTAACCAGTCATTGACTTCAGGTATACCGGAGAATCCCAGTGTGAAACTTGCAGCAAGGTCGCGCATGGCAACCACGGCTGCATCCTTTACACCTGAATCCACACTCTGGAAATTTTCATTGGGCGCCTTGCCGTAAGCTGTCATTACCCAATCGGCAATGTACTCGCCATCAGGATTTGACAGGCGCATGTTGTACTTCATCCAGATTTCATAAACCTTGAGCTTGGTCTTCTGTGGGAGACCCAACTGGAATTCTTCAATGGCCGGGACGAATACGGCATCTATACTTGAATCTGATAACGCGGCCTCGGGCGCTTCAAGCATGACCACATTTTCGAAAAGTGCCGGCAATACAGTGTTGAACAGCTCGATCTGGGACTCACCACTGTTGATGATGTACTGGTCCTTGCCGGTGTAGTCGTCAATTTCGATAAACGAGAAGTTGCGCAACTCCTCCGGATAATACACACCCACGGTAATCGGAATTTTCCTCACCAGCGGTGAAGGGTACGAACCGCTGATGTTGATGGTGGAAGCTGCACATGCAGATAAAAGCAGGACCAGGGCGAAACAGGAAGCCGCCTTGATGATGCCCGGAATATGTTGCTGTAACTTAGTCTCTTGCATGGTATGACCTTGAGCCTACAGCCGGTCTCCCCACTTTTTTACAGGGCAGGGGGACCAATAATAACGCTGTTTTGGGCTGCTTCAAGCTATCTCCTTCAATAAAAATCGTTAAGTGCCACGAAAGTCCCGCCGTTTCTGCGGGTCAATTCCCGCATCAGGGTAGCAAATCGTATGCCAGTAGTCTGATATCGGCGAGGTTGTGAAAAGATCGTGGGAAAGCCAATGGCGTGAATCCGCACCAGTCTTTCTCCGCCAGGTCCGGCCCTGTTCAGCCGGTCTACCGTATCTACTACCTGTGCAATAGAGCCCCCGGAAAACTCATCTCCGAGCACATAAAGGCTGATTTTCTTGTCCGGAGAGTAAAAAGTCCTGATGGCCGCCACAATGCCTTCCACCGGACTACTGTCGCTGAAGGGGTTCCAGGTGCGCAGACGTTGCATGATGGCCTGACGACGCGCCGGGGTATCATCAATCCAGTCTCCACGGAAACTGGTAAACATATAGTCGCCCTCATCGCTCATCACCTGGATGCCCTTGACAGTTGGATAGACATCAAGCGTGTCCCGGACCACTTCCATCATCCGGTCCCAGCTGTAATTGAACATCGAGCCTGAGGTGTCGATGATGAAAATGATGTATTCGCTGTCTACCGGTATGCCGCCGATCTGGTCAGTCTGGATCTGCTCATCCAGACTCTGCTGCAGGCGTCGCATTTCGGCGGTCAGATCCTGCCTGGCAATGGCAAGCTGGCCTTCAAGAATGTCGTTTACCGTAGAGTCCTGCGAGCTTGCCCGTACCCTGCCCTGAAGGGTGGAGAGTTCGCGGCGCAGTCGGGCGATGCGCTCGTCGTACTGGGAAAGTTGTTCATGTTTGGCATTCAGCTCACGGTTGAGGACATTGGTTTCTCCGCGAATCGCGAAGAGCTGTTTCTGCAGTTCGAGCACACTGCCTTCACGGGGGATTTCAGAAATTTCCAGCGGTGTGGGTGCAGAAGATTTGGTAATGATGAGCAACAGGATAATGGCCCCGAAGCCACATGACATGATGTCGAGGAAAGAAAGGTTGAAAGACTCTGTTGCGCGTCTTGCCATTTCGCCTTTGCTCAGGGCCAGTCGGCAGAGGGGCTCATGAATGAGCCGCCAGTGCTGATTGCCAGTTGCCAGTAATAGGAGGCCGCCATCGGGTCTCCTTCAAGGGGAGCCATAATAACGTTGACCGGAATTCCCGGTTGTAATTCCCGCAGGGAACGCTCGAAAAGACGCTCCCTGTCCCTTCCGGAGATAGTGCCCTGATTGCGGCCACGTGTGTCCAGAGTGGGTAGTCCGTCAGTAATCAGATAAATGTTGTCAGGTGGCGGGTCCAGATTCTTGATCGTAACAAACAACTGTTCCAGGTTAGTGCCCTGGGACGGCACTGTCTGTTCAAGCAGGTCCACTGCCCTGGTCAGCGCCGGTTCATCAGCCACTTCGAGCCACACACCTTCTGTGCCCGGCAACAGGGCACGGGTCTCATTGTTGAAAGTATAGATCTGGTACTGGCTCGGCAGTGGCAATTGTGAAGTGAGCCAGTCCACGGTTTTCCGCACCTGCACCCATTTTTCAGAGTTCAGTCTTGCTTCGCCCTGCATGTTGCGGCGACGGATGATATTCACAATGGTGCTATCGAGCATGCTGGCGGAGACATCGACAAGAACAAGGATGCGATTGCCGCCCAGTATCAGGCCCGTCAGGTACTGACGGTTGCCATCACCTATGAACTGCCGGGCATTATTGCCGGAAAATTCATCCTGCGCCGCCCTCAGTCTTGCCAGCTCTTCTTCCAGTTGCTGGATATCTGCCTTGAGTTTTTCCACGCTGTCCTCACTGGCCAGACTCTCGTTTTCCATCTGGGCAAGTTCCTCAAGAAAGGTATTGATCTCTTCCTGGATTGAGCGGGCCAGGCCCTGGGCTTCAACCATCTGGAAATCTACATCCGACAAGGTATTGCGAAGTTGGACTTTGCCTTCTTCACCAGTACGGATTTCTTCACTCAGCAGATTTATTTCAGCCAGAATTTCAGGATCGCTGTTATCAGTCTGGTTGCTGATCGAGTGGTCCAGGATCAGGAAAATGAGAACCACAGCGCCAAAGCCACAGGAAATCACGTCCAGAAAGGACAGACTGATGGGGTCGAAACTGCGCTTGCCTGATCCTTTGCCTGCCATCTGCTATTCCACTGTAATCAGTTGCAGAACAGGACCATTGGGCCAGCTGAGCACATCGCCCAATTGCAGTGACTGACCATTTTTTACCGGGACACCATTGCAGTTCACTGCCGAATCCGGGGAAGTATGTGCCAGCAGGGTTCTGGCCTGTTTTTCCAGAATCAGGGTATCGGTAATCCCTGCAGCCAAAGGAACGACCCGGGCAACTTCCACGCCCGGATCCGGTTTGCCAAAAGCAATCTTGCCGGCAGGCAATGATATGGCCTTGTGGTCGATGAGTGCGTGTGTCGGCAGTCGGGTCGGCAAGCGTACAGCGCTGCTTACAGCAATGCTCTTTGTGGCAGGCAGTTTAGTGATGAACTGCAGGTTGTCGGCCGGTCTGCGAATATGATCCAGATGCTGCATGCAGCTTGCCACGGTTATGTCTTCATCGAGAGCAATCAGCCCGGGCACACTGAGAGTAAATCCCGGCAACTGCAGGAGCGAGGTTCTGGTATGCAGTGCCGTTTCCCGGGCCTTCAACTGTTCCAGCTCCTTCACAATACGGGCATAAACATGCTTTGAGCGATCGATGAAATGTTCATAGGCGAGCCGCGCCTGGTACACAGTACCCTTGTGGTTGAGCTCTACCTGTAATTCATTGTTGGTGCGACAGCTTTCAATCCAGCCTTCAAGCTGGTTGTAAAGATACTGTTCTGTTTCCGCGTTGTGCTTGGGGTCAAAACGGCTCTGACGCAGGAATTCGTCAGTGATCATGTTGGTCCATGCATCCTGCAGTGCCAGCATGCCGGCAGCAGGAACCTGCACGACCTTGTCCTTGATCAGCATGCCTTCGATACGCTGGAAACGGGTAAGGACAGCCTGATGCAGTTGCAGGTCCAAGACTATACATTCATCTGCGTCGCTTCCCGCAGCCTGCAGAAGAGCCAGATCAACAAGCCCGACAGCATTGAATGAACATTGCCGGACAATACCCAACAGCACCGCAAGCTGGTTACGGGTGTATGAACTGGGCACACCAAGAACGGCGCCGTTTGCAAGATCTATATCTTTTGTCAGCGACTGCAGATGGCCATGCGCAATGTCGGCAGCATGGCGAAAGTGCGGAGTCTTTATCGCCAGCGGGTCCATGCTCAACTGCAACCAGAACTGGTTGAGACTTTCGCGTGGATGCAGGCGTGCAATCTGGCGTGCCTGATCTCCGTATACAGGAGTTCCGCCTGCTATGCTGGCAAAGCCGGGACTTTGTGCCAACACCTCACCCGGAGCACGAATGCTCAGGCTGTGGTCCTGCAATTCAATAAGATGCGGGCTCACGACTCATGACGCTCCGGCACCTGCAGGTGCCTGACCAGATGGTTGTCGCAGTAGTTCTGGGTATCGAGTACCAGTCTGTCCTGCATGAGCTGCAATTGGTAAAGCAGGAACATGATGAGGATACTGACCACCAGGGCTATAAAAGTAGAGTTGAAGGCTACACCAAGGCTTGCCGTTACACCCGCAATATCACCACTGACAGCCTGATGTGCCTGCGACAGTGCCTGCCCGATTCCGCGTACGGTACCGAGGAAGCCGATTGAGGGAATGGCCCAGGCAATATAACGCACGATGGTTAATTCACTGTCCAGTCTTTCTGCCTCGTTGTTGCAGACATCCTTGATGACACTGGAAACATCGGCAATGTTCTTGGTGGAACCGAAGCGTTGCAATGCGCTGAGCAAGGCTCTGGGCAGCAGATAGGCTCTCTCGTTTGGCGGCAGGGCCTGCACAGGGCGCGCATAGTCTCGGGCATCCTGGGGAAGAATGCTCATGCCATCAGCCATGTTGAGCAGGGGTCTTTCAAGCAGCCTTGCTTCAGACCGGTTGCGATAGATTTTCAGGCCGATAATTGAAATGGCCCACAACATCAGGATGATGCAGGTTTCCTGTTCATAGTCTTTCATCATTACGAAAACAGATTGTTCAGACACATATTCGGGGTTTTCTGCCTGCAGGATTTCCTGCTGCGCAAGAATGGCTTCCGCGTTGGGTCTGATGATGGCGACATAAAGGGCATGAACCATGATCAGGGAGATGATCAGGGCAAAAACCTGGAAGATGAAGTCGGAAATGATGCCTTGCTGTTTCATGATGGAATGATTCGCTCTTCAGATATCTACTGGAAATGACACCGACAGGTCTTCGGAGATCTGTATGGTGGGCGTAAAGGCGTCTTCACTGGCTGCAGGGTTGTCTTCTACATCAGATCCGCCTGTTTCGCCCTCGCTCCCGGCTTCTTCGGCGGCCTGTCGCGCCTCGGCAATAATAGGGTCATCCGGGTCTGCCGGCAGTAGCGGCTCTTCTTCGGCAGCGTTCAGAGGCAGGCAGGACAAGCCAAGCAAAATCAGCACTGACAGGGAGCTTATGTACTTCATGCTACTCTCCCAGATATCGCGCAATGCGGAAACCGACATCGTCGCGCGCGGTGTTGTTGTAGTCGCGGAAGGATAGTCGCAGTTCAGTAATGGTACCGTGTGCCCAGCTGGAACCCTTGATGACATGATAAGTGCCACTTTCAGGACCAAGCGGATCAAATTCGACGTTGTTGCCCGGTAAACCTGCAGCACCGTAATAGTCATGCACCCATTCGGCTACGTTGCCACCCATGTCGTAAAAGCCGTTGCTGTTGGTAGCAAAACTCGCCACAGGGGCAGTACCCATGTAGCCATCGTTGTAATTGACCAGAACGCGCCCGAGGAAGTTGGCTGCAGAAATGTCTGCATAGTTGCCATGATTTTCGGGAGGAGGAAGTTCAAGTCCCCAGGGAAAACGCAACAGGCTGGCAGGGTCGCCTTCAACACGGGCAGCCCATTCCCATTCGGCTTCTGTGGGCAGTCGATAACCAGTGCTTTGGGGGTTGAATCCGGTAATCGTGTCACCTTCAGTCTGATAGAAAGGCGGCAGGCCTTCCTGTTCGCTCAACCAGTTGCAGTAGAGCGCAGCCTGCTCCCACGTGACCTGGACTACCGGTTGGTTGGCATTACTGAGTGTGCGGCCCTCAACCACGCCTGAAGAATGTTCTCCGTCGAAGGCAGCAAACTCCTCATTGGTGACTTCAGTGAGCGACAGATAGAAAGGTTTGGTCAGACTGACATTGCGCAAGACTTCATTGGCCTGGCGTCCTGCTTCGCGGCGCGAGGCGCCCATGGTGAAGTCGCCTGGATAAAGCAACTTCAGCCTCTGGCCGTTGAGTGTGGTTATTTCAGGTTTGATGCTCGCAATGCGCTGTTCCTCGAGAGACATCAGCCGGATGTCCAGCTGTTGTTCAAGCCCGGGCCTGGAAATGAAGGTGGTCGTATAGGGTACGTAGCCTTCCTTGCGTACTTCTATGGTCTGGCTTGCTGCCAGCAGCTCAATACTCTGGCTTGCACGTCCACGAAGGATGTCATTGACGTAAAGCTCGGCATCAGCAGGCGTTGCATTGATTCGGACTGTGCTGGTAATCGGATCAAGATTTATACTGACGGTACTTTCCTCATCAGCGCTGGTACTGACCTGCCGACGTGCTTCCTGGTAGCCATTGACGAAAAACACAAGCTGATGAACCTCGCCCGGAGGCAGGCTCAATTCCAGCGGCGTCTGCCCCTGATAGACACCGTTTACAGTAACACTGGCATTCGCAGGCGTGGTGCGCAGCATGACCAGACCATCAGCTTCTTCAAGGGTTATGGGAGGCACTGCAAAATCCTGGCGGGCGGTCACTTCAAGGCGATCAGCCCAGGCCTTGTGGGCAGTCAGTTTCACAGTGACGTCGTGGTCGCCTTCAAGTACCTCAGTCCTCAGGGGGGTCAGACCCGCATCAATACCATCAATTGTAACGGTTGCACCTGGTGGTGTGCTTTCGAATTCGACATTTGCCCAGGCCGGCAGCAACTCAAGGTTGAGAGACTGTGAGGTGGAGCGACCTGTTATGTTGACAGTTGTATTGAGCGTTTCGTAGCGATCCTTGCTGACAGAAACTGTGTGTTCTCCTGCCGCAAGCTCAATGGCTGAGAGTGGGCTTGTCCCGATCAACTCGCCATCCACGGTTACCCGGGCGTCAGTAACAGCACCTGTCGTGAGATCAAGAAAACCCGGCAGCGGGATAAGATCTATTGCAAAGGTCTGTGCCTGGTTTTCATTTACCTGCAGCTGCCCATCAAATTCATAATACCCCTGTGCTTCTGCATGAATGCTGATCTCGCCTTCACGGATAAGAAAGCGGGGACCAACACGCAGTGCGAAAGGTGAGGTTACGGTGACCATGCTGCCTATCGGGGAGACATCGAAAAAAACAGATCTCGCCGTGAGCACAAACCATCCGGCACCGGCAAAAACCAACAGTGCTGCACCTACGGCAATTTTTGCAGGGCTGAGACTGAGAGAAAAACGCCTGCTATTGGCATCAACCGGAACAAAGTCTACCGGGACAATGGTTTCATCATCATCGGGCAGTTCTGGTGGCTGATATTGCCTGTTTTCTGACATGAGTGGCTCCGCAGCTGCCTACACAGGATCGCTGCAGGCTACGGAAACCACCGGGGCCTGGCCATCTATGGTTACAACAAATTCCTGGCGCACATCCCGGTATCCCGGACGTACACCTACTGCTACATAATTGCCCGGGGTCAGACTCAGGGTCTGCGAATTGAAGAGGCCCAGCGAACCTACGCGCAACAGGGTAACTTCTGTAATGCCATCAGACTGGAACTGGACATTGGCGGGAACGCGGGCGAGTTCCAGAAAGCGTTGTACCTGCGCCATCTGGTTTTGCAGACGCGGACCGGCATCAGGAATTCGTCTGGCATCAACAAGCACCTGGCTGGTCTGGCTCCAGAGTTCTTCCTCGGCTAGTCGCAAAGGATTTTCAACAGTAGTCTGCAGGAAGACATCCAGATTGTTGCGGCTTTCGCTGCGCAGTTTGCCTTGCAAGGCAGAAACAAGATTGGGGTCGACAGCGAGGGCTTCATTCCAGGCAGCCATTGCTGCAGGCCAGTTTTCTGTTGCTTCACTATTGCGCGCAGCTTCAAGATGGATGCTCAATGCTGCAAAAGTTTTCTGGTCTTCTGCCTGCTGCAAGGCAGAAGCCACTTCAGCAGAGCCGGGCTTGAGTGCGCCAGCCTGCTCGAAAGCCGTGCGTGCAGCATCCGGGTTGCCTGACTGAAGTGAGGCATAGCCTCTGGACATTGCAGCAGCAAAATCACGCTCATTGATTGCTGTTGCCACATTGGTCAGCGCAGTCTGTACTGCAGGGTGCGCCGGGTCGAGCTCGCGGGCCTGTCTGTAGAGGTCGCGGGCTTCTTCAAGACGGTTGGCAGCCTGCATGTTGCGACCTTCTTCGAGTCGTTGCAGTACATCATTCAGAACGCGGGCACGTTCCATGCCTGTTACTGCATCACCGCTTTCAGGATTGATCATCAGCGCCAGACTGTAGGCTGTATCAGCAGCACTGGCGTCTCCTTCTGACATCGCCGTGTCGCCATCGCGCATGAGGTTTTCGTAGGTTTCGGCTTCCCGGTCAATGATGGACTGCAGGGTTTGCAAGCCCTGCAGATAAAGACTGTCTGCCTCAATAAAGCGCTGTTCCCGATAGGCTACATCACCAGTGCGCGCCAATTCGATCCCTGCATTGAAATCTTCTTCAGCCCAGCGGGCAACTTCCTTTTTTTCCAGAGCTTCCTGCAGTTCCAGCAAGCCTGCCAGTGTATTCTGGGCAGCTTCCCGTTGCCGCAGACGCTGTGCTTCTTCAAAAGGAGAGAGGCCTTCTTCCTGCACGGCACTGTTGGCTGTTGTTGGAGGCGCTACGGCAACCCGGATGGTTTCGGGGTCGGGAGCCTGCACGAATTTGGGCAGCAGGAAAAAAACACCCGCAGTAAGCAGAAGCAGCATTACAAAAATGCCCCAAAGCACCATGTTGTTCTTGCTGCTGGTCTTGTGGAAATGCAGCTCGTCTCCCATCCCCATTAGCGGGGACTCGGAACGCGCTGGTTGGGGTGTTTCAGGATTTGTGGTGTCGTTCATTATTCACTTGGCTTGCCCGATTGCAGACAACATGGGTTCCTGCATTCATTCATTGTGGTGCGTTGGCATTTGCGGGTTGTGCAGCTTCTTCACCTACTTCCGCAGCATAGAGATCTGCCAGGATTTCACGCCATTGTTCATACTGGGTTTCAACGCTGCCGGTGAGGGTGATTACCCGCTCGTCAAGCTCAATGGTCTGGGGTGCAATTTCCGCTTCAAGTGAATTGCCAAGTTCGGCGAGTGCCTCAACCTGCATCTGTGCTTCATCACGTTTGTTGAATGCGTCCTTGATCAGATAGCCGCCACCGAAAAGTCCGCCATAAGCAGCATATTCCACAGCAGCATTGTTGCTCTGGGTTGCTGCAAGACCTCCCACAATTGCTGCCAGACCCAGCACCATGTTGCGGCGGGCCTGTGCCTGCAATTTGTCGAACTTCATCACCTCTTCATAGCTGAGGCGACGGAACTGTGTATAGGGGCCTTCCATCTGACGCACAAAATTGCCGTAGTAATCCTGAAGAGCATCTATATAGAGGTAATCACGTTCACGAATAGTGTCTATACGTGCCAGCAGCGGATCATTCTGTGCAGGCAGGCGCTTGACCTCAATGATGCCGCGTCCGTTCGTTTCCAGATACTCATCGAAAACCTGTGGTGCAAATCGTTTGGCGAACTGCAGACGTGCCACAGTGCGAATGTTCACCAGTTCATCGCTGTCGAGATTCCTGACCCTGTATTGCAGGATGTCGTTTGCTATACGGTTGTAAAGACTCTGGAATGCATCTTCAGGACGACGCAGACGCGGGTCATAACTGTATTTGCTGACTACTTCCTCGTATTCCTTGTCTATCCACACCTTGCCAGTGGCGTCCGAAACATGGACGCGGATCACCATGGTTTCTCCGTCACTCTGGATGATGGTGCCTCGCATGGCCACATCAGAAGCGGAAAGCTCATTCGGGTTTACCCGAACAACACCCCAGTTGCCGGTGCTCTGTAATGTCTGCGCCATCAGGTATGCGCTGTACTGTGTTTCTGCAAGTCTTACGTCCGAAAAGGTAAGCTCTTCACGATTGGAAGGCATTTCATCCAGACCGGGGTCAAACACGGCTACCGCAATATCCAGCAGCTGGTTTTCTGGAATGTAGCTTTCATCCACCATGACTGGCGTAAGCGTTGTTGTCTTGACCGTTTGTGTGCTGCAGGCAGCCAGACCGGCAAACGCACACAGCAACAGCATTAGTCTGTATACCTTGTTGTGTTGACTGATCATTCTTGCACCTGTATCCATAACGCCTGATTGAAACAATTACCAACTACTGGGCTATGCCCGTGTAATTTCGATATTCATCCCAGAGTCTTTCACGAAGCTCGGGATCCGGCTCACGCATGGCCGCTTCGCGCAACTGTCTGGCAACCACATCGTCATCATCGCCACTCGGGATATCTGCGGGCGGATCGAATGTGGGCTGGGCAGCATTGGAAAAGTCACCTTCTCTTGATGCAGTGCCATCGGGCATGTAGCCACCACCGGTTGAACTTTCCGGCGCGCTGGCAACGATAATGGATCCGCTGCCGGGCAGGTCAAAGCCGCCTTCATCGCCATCAGCGCCTCCATCACCGGCGCCGGTACCCATCACTGCGCTACCGGCTTCATTTGCTTCTGCCTGGGCGCGCTCACGTTCCCCGATGATCATGCCATCGAATTCCGCATAGCTTTCTTCGAGTCTTGCATCCAGCACGGCTTTGCGTTGGGCAGCTGTCATGCCACCGCCACCTGGTCTTCCCAGTGTGGCGAAAGGATCATCACCGGTGCCATAGGCAATTTCGCCACCTGCGGTACCCGATTGTCCCTGAGTGCCTGCGCTGCCCTGTTGGGTGCCACTGGAACCATTACTTGAACCTGTCCCTGCAACATCGGTACCGTTGGCTGTGCTGCCTGATTGCTGTCCGGTAGACCCCGGCATGCTGCCTGCAGGATTTGTACCCGGTGTGCCTGGTTGCCCTGGAGACTGGGTATCCAGCACGTTCGGAATCTGTGTGCCATTGACGGAAACGTTCACATCAATACCGCCTTCTTCGCTGCTGGAACCTTCACTGCTTTGACTGCCTGAACTTGTTGATCCCGGCATGGAAGCACCGGGAGGAGATGTCGATGCAGTGCTGCCGGGTGTACTCGCAGGCATGCCGGGGCTCGAGGGTGATCCGGATGAGGACGACGTTGGCCGACCTGGCATGGATGGAGAGCCGGGGCTTGATGAAGAAGGAGACGCACTCGGCATGGAAGGCGAGCTGGGACTGGAGCTCGAAGACGAGGAAGAAGGAGACTGACATCCAGCCAGCAGGGAAACAGCCATGATGGCAGCTGCCAATGGCTTCACAAGAGCTGTTCTTTTGTTTCTGTAAGTCATTCGTTTCTCCCGGGGCATTGCCGGCCAGTCCGGTGCGACCACAAGGTCGTTCAGTATCCAGATACTTAAAATTGCTGCAATTGGATCAGTCTGGCTGATCCCTTACAGACCGGGCGAACTATCGTCTGATTTCAGGGCCTTGAGGTCAACACCTGACCCCTAATATAGCGGAGCCTTTATTTTTCAAGGCCTGTTTCTTTATTTACCTTGGGTGAGCTTAACCGACACTTAAGACTGCGCCGATCAAATATCGGTATTTCGCCCCCCGGCACTGTTGGAACGCGCCAGTGTGCCGGGGGATTATCTTCAGATGCATTTTTCGAGCCTGAGATTGCCGTAGACATCCACTACTGCAAGCCAGCCCTGCGCGATCAGTGTACTTGCATTCGATTCTGTGACAATTGCCGGTCCGGCAATCTGCTGGCAACTGGCCAGATTTTCTCTAATATAAACAGGCACCTGGCTGCCAATGCCATGTACAGTTGCCAGTGTCGGGGGGGCTGTATTTTCAGGTTCCGGCCACAGCGGCAAAGCGGTCTGCTGACTTACAGATTGCACTCTAACGCGCAGATTTACCAGTTCTACTGGCAGCTGTTGCCTGTGGTGGTAACGTTCTTCATGCAGGAGGGCAAAATCTTCCCGGGCCTGATCCACATTTTGCCATTCAATATTCAGCGTTGCCGTCTGGCCCACGTAGCGCAGGTCAGCGCTGTACAGGCTGCTCAGGCTCTCGGGCTGGCATCCTTCCGCAATCAATTCTGAATATCCGGCTTGCGACATTTCCTTGAACATCGCATCCAGCTCTGCTGTTTCAGATGCTGTGAGCAGGGTATGCACTGCACTTGAATACTGTCTGGATGGTGTGGCCATCAGCATCCCGAGTGCTGACAGCACTCCGCCATGCACGGGGACCAGGGCGCGACGCATGCCCAGTTCATCTGCCAGCGCACACACATGCAGACCTCCGGCGCCTCCGAAACAGCACAGGCAGAATTCCCTTGGATCGTAACCCCGTGCTACAGAAATAACCCTCAGCGCCTGAGCCATATGTTCGTTGGCGATACGGATAATTCCTTCTGCTGCCTCAATGTAAGTAAGCCCTAACTTATCTTTGATCTCTCGTAATGACTGGATGGAAAGTGCCGGATTGAGCATAACCTTGCCGCCCAGGCTGGGTTGGGGACCCAGTTTGCCAAGCACCAGATTGGCATCGGTCACGGTGGGCAGATTACCACCCTGCCCATAACAGGCAGGTCCGGGGTGAGCGCCGGCTGATTGGGGGCCCACCTGCAAGACGCCCCCGGCGTCAATCCAGGCCAGAGAACCCCCGCCTGCACCAATAGTGTGCATGTCGACCATGGGCACTGCGACAGGCCACGGTCCTATGCTGCCTTCAGAGGTGAGCCCGGTTTTACCATCAAACAACGCGACATCAGTAGACGTCCCGCCCATGTCGAAAGTCATCAGGCGTTGCTCCCCGGTTATGCCAGCAAGCCAGCCAATTGCGGCCAGACCACCAGCCGGCCCCGAAAGCAGCAGGTTTACGGCATGTCCGGACGCCTGGGAGGCAGCAATAGTGCCTCCCGAAGATTGCATGACAGCCAGTGGGCTGGGTGCAGTGTCTTGCTGCAGCTGTTTGAGGTATCGGTCCATCAGAGGTCCCAGCGAGGCATTCAGCCAGGTTGCTATTCCGCGTTCATATTCCCGGTACTCTTTGAGCACTGTTGAGGAGCGACTGATAAAGGGTCTGCAAACCAGGTTAGCCTCCAGAAAAGTCTGGATCTGCTTTTCACAGGTATCATTTTCAAAGGAAAAAAGCAGGTTGATGGCTACAGCCCGGGGTTTCAGCTCATCAATTTGTTTCGCGAGCAACTGCAGGTCTGACTCTGTCAGGGGGTCCAGCAAAGCTCCCCCGGCACTGATCCGGCCACCTGTTTCCAGACAGTATTCGGCTGGGACAGGTACAGGGACTTCTGGCTGGTGCAGCTGGTAAAGTGCCGGCCTTGTCTGGCGGGCGATGCTCAGGACATCAGCAAATCCGCGATTGGTAACATAGGCGGTGAGTACACCCTTGCCTTCAAGGGCAGCATTAGTGGCCACTGTGCTGCCATGGATGATTCTGAGCTTGCCTGCCTGCATGGCCTCCAGCAAGCCAAGCTCGCGTATGCCGTTGGCAATTGCGCGCTCGGCCGCATCCGGCGTGGAGAGTACCTTGAGCGTTCTCATCCGGACAGGTTCATCTTCGCCGCCTTCCAGCAGGACAAAGTCTGTAAAGGTTCCGCCTGTATCAATTCCGAGACGCATAGGGCACCAACTGCAAAAGCCTCGATTATAGGGGAAAGGCAAGCAACAACGCTGAACCTTGTAGGCACCAGGTTCAGCTGTATATCCGACCATTCCGCTATACTGGCATTTGAATCCAGCCAGGAAAGCATTGCATGCCCGAGTTGCCCGAAGTTGAAACCACGCGCAGGGGAATAGCGCCTTTCGTTGAAGGCAGCGTAGTGAAGAGCATCGCAATACGACAGCGCTCTCTCCGGTGGCCCATACCCACAAGTCTCCAGACAGAACTGCCAGGGACAAGAATCGATCAACTCCAACGGCGCGCCAAATACCTGCTAGCGAGCACGGAAAAAGGCACTTTGCTGCTTCACCTGGGCATGTCGGGCAGTTTGAGGATAGTCACAGCACAGGAAGCGCCGCGCAAACATGACCATGTGGATATTGCTATGGAAAACGGTCATGTGCTGCGTTTCCATGATCCGAGACGTTTCGGATGTGTGCTCTGGCTCAAGGGTAATGTGGATCAGCATCCCCTGCTTGCAGACCTTGGACCCGAACCCCTGTCTGAAGACTTCAATGCCAGGTATCTGCATGCGGCAGCAGGCAAACGCAAAGTGGCAGTAAAGTCATTCATCATGGATGGACATGTAGTGGTGGGAGTCGGGAACATCTACGCCAATGAAGCCCTCTACGCGGCCGGCATCTCGCCGGTAAAGCCGGCTGGCAGCATCTCAAGGGCGCGATATGAAAAACTGGTTGCTGAAATCAAGGCCGTGCTGGCGCGTGCCATTGCAGTGGGCGGCACAACATTGCGGGATTTTGTGGGCGGTGACGGCAAGCCCGGCTATTTCAGCCAGTCGCTCAGTGTTTACGGGAGAGGGGGTGAACCATGCCACAAGTGTGGTAGTGTTTTGACCGAAATCAGAATAGGACAGCGCAGCACTGTGTATTGCAGGGGCTGCCAGAAATAGCCGTCAGACGGCCTTGAAAACAAAAACAACAAATGCAGGTGGCCCATAATGAAGAACATATCCAAGGCAGCATTATTGCTGTTGCTATTTTCCAGCCAGAGCCAGGCCCATCACTCCTTCGCTGTACATTTTGTACCTGAAGGACTGGTTGAGATTACCGGGACGGTGGACAGTTTCCGTTTCAGCAATCCTCATGGCGTACTGACGTTCACACAAACCCTGCCCGATGGCAGCACGGCCCAGTGGCGAGCCGAGACCAATTCACCGAATGTATTGCGTCGTCGTGGCTGGAGTCGTGATTCGATCAAGAGTGGCGAACAGGTTACCGTTACAGGCTATCCCGCACGCGATGGTACTTCCTACATGCGCATAGAAAAGGTCGCGTTTGCTGATGGCAGGGAACTGGTTGGTCAGGCCCGATCTGCACCTGCGTCGGAAAAGGACTGAAACATGAAACTGTTATTGAAGGTTTTTCTGACAGCCCTGTTTCTGACAACAGATGCAGTATCAGCGCAACCAGATCTGGACGGATTCTGGACAGTACAGTTTGCCCCTTCAGATGAAGGTCAGGCGCTGCTCAACAAATTGCCTCCAAACGCCGTGTTTGTGGATGACGCTGGGGGTGGTGAATTCGGTGAAGGAGAATATGGCGGGCTGCAACTTACCGACAGGGCAAAGGCCGAAGTGGAAGCCTATGATTACTCGATGGAATTGAGCAGTGAATATGCCTGCACATCTCCTTCAGTGGCATTCTACATGCAGGCGCCTTTTCCGATGGAAATCCATCAGGACACCAACCTGATCGTTTTCAAAATGGAATATTTCGATATGGTGCGGATTATTTTTACAGACGGCAGGGAGCATCCGCCTGCTGATGCACCGCATTCGAAAAACGGGCATTCAGTGGGTCACTGGGAAGGTGATGAGCTTGTGGTGGATACCACTCATATTGCGGCCGGTACTTTCATGAACAACGGCTTCAATCACACAGACAATATTCATCTGGTTGAACGATTCAGGCTGAGCAATGATGGCTCGACGCTCTTTGCAACCCAGATAACGGAAGATCCCGACACCTTTTCCGGACAGGCCGCCCGCTACATGGCATGGCGCCGGGTGCCGGGTGAATATGTCTATCCCTACGATTGCGACCCTTCATTCGGGGATTGAAGAAACATCATTGCGGTTCAGGCCGATTCCCGTGAGCTGACAATAATCTGGTGATATTTTTTCATCAGATCATCCCGCGTTTCCTCGTGTCCGGGATCTTTCGGGATGCAGTCAACCGGACAGATATCCACGCATTGCGGCGTGTCGAAATGACCGACACACTCCGTACAGAGCCCGGGATCTATTTCATAAATCTCAGGCCCCATGAAGATGGCCTTGTTGGGACACACGGGCTCGCATACATCGCAATTGATGCACTCGTCCGTGATCATGAGTGCCATTTCAAACCCCTTCCCGGCTGATCACCTCGGCTACAACAGGATCAACAAAGCAGGAGATATCTCCACCATAAGCGGCAATTTCCCGCACGAGGGTTGAGGAGATGTAGGCAAGATGTTCGGCAGGCGCCAGGAATACGGTTTCAATTTCAGGAGCCAGCACCCTGTTCATACCTACAAGCTGGAATTCGTATTCGAAGTCGGCCACTGTGCGCAGACCGCGCAGGATGAGTTTGGCGTCTTTCTGCCTGACAAAGTCGGTCAGCAGACCCCTGAATCCGTACACTTCCACGTTCGGTAAATGCCCAAGAACCTGGCTGCACAGTGCTACTCTGGTGTCCAGTGGCATACGGCTGGACTTCTGGGTACTGGTGCCCACAGCCACAATAACCTTGTCAAAAATGCCGGAAGCCCTTTCAACCAGATCGGTGTGGCCATTGGTAATGGGGTTGAAGGTGCCGGGATAAACCACAGTTTTCATTGGGGATCTCATACTGCAGGGGAGAAAATCGCCGACATTATACCCCCTGCTTGATGCCGGACGGGAATCTGGCAGTTTTGGGTAGTGGTCTGGTTCGAATTTCAACGGGACCTGGGAAGCGGCTTGGCATTATTGGGTCTGAGACCATCTGCGGCAGGGATGCCGCAGTCGAGCCCCCATGGATGGGTTTACGGCGTGTCGAAGAAACAATAATGGCAAGTTGCTCAAGTAATGGAACAAGATAAATTCAAACCAGACCTCTGCCCGATTCAGTGATATTTTCCCGGTACGCGGAATCGTTTCGGGATAATTCGGAGATTTTATGAGGAGAACACTGCTATCAGAAAGGCTGGTAAAACCTGCCTTTCGCTATTCCCACCTGGTCAATGTCGGGCCGCACTGGTATCTGAGCGGTTTGCTGGCCCAGGATCGCAAGAGTGGAGCACTTTTAGGCAATAACGTTGGCGCACAGGCAGAAAAAATACTGGAAAACCTCCAGGTGCTGATGGACGAATTCGGACTTGGCTTTGAGCATCTCGCAATGGCGCGGATATTCACCACCGAGATGCAAAACTTCAGTCAGATCAATGCTGCATGGGAAAAGCTGTTTGACAGTATCGAACACTTGCCGCCAGCCAGAACATCAGTAGGCGTTGCTGCGTTGCCATTGAATGCGGCAGTGGAAATGGAATTCACTTTCTACAGGGAAGCCTGACACAAACCGTAGTGCACATCGCCGGCCCTCTTGTGTTTGAGTAGAGTCCAGCCAGCGGGCAGGGGAAGTGTTTGCACCGGTTCTGCTGCTTCCACATAGACAAGAGCGCCTGCTGAAAGCCACCCGTTGGCTGCCAACAGGCTGCAGCATTGCGCCTGTAATGCAGAGGCAAATGGCGGATCCATAAAAACCAGATCGAAAGATTGTGCCTCATTTTTACGGTTGAGCCACGTCATTGCATCCTGCCTCAGAATTTTTATTGCAGAAGTACCCAGCAGTCGTGCGTTGTTTTCAATGGCCTTAACCGCCCCGTTGTCTGTTTCCAGTGATGTCACCATTGAAGCACCTCTCGAGAGGGCCTCAATACCCAGCACGCCGCTGCCGGCAAACAGGTCAAGACAGTTGGCGCCGGCAATTTTCAGCTGCAACCAGTTGAACAGGGTTTCCCTGATCCGGTCGGGTGTTGGTCTGAGTCCGGGGGCATCGGGAAAATCGATGACACGACTGCGCCAGTCTCCACCGATAATGCGAAGACGGTTTCTCTTTTTGGTGGAATTGTCGGGCATTGAAAAGCCTTGCTGTACTTGCTGGAACATTCTGCCCTGTGACGCAGACTGGGGGAAGTCAAAATCCAGCCAGGTAAAACCCGGAATCCTGCCTATGGAATGGCATAGGTGGGACTGGTAGCATTGCGCCTCGATCCATTCTGCTGTATTCCCCATGTTCGGATTCAAGAAACGCAACGGCACTGTTCCTGAAGAGGCCAAAGCAGCCACTTTGGAGCAATCGACTGAGGTGTCGCCTCAAGACAATGAGCCCAAAGGGCTGTTTGCCCGCCTCAAGGCCGGGCTTTCCCGTACCCGCGAAAATTTCAGTGAAGGCCTGGGTTTGCTGTTGCTTGGCAAGAAAGCCATCAACCAGGACCTGCTTGATGAGCTGGAAACCCGCCTGTTGACTGCCGATGTGGGCATCAAGGCAACCACTGCCATCATTGAGGAGCTTACTGCACGGCTCAAGCGTAAACAGTTGACCGACTCGGACGCCCTGTATGCTGCCCTGCGTGAAATTCTCGCTGCAATGTTGCAGCCCTGTGAGCAGCAGCTGGAAATTCCAGCTGGTACGGATCGTCCGTTTGTGATTCTGATGGTCGGTGTCAATGGCGTAGGCAAAACCACCACCATCGGCAAACTGGCCAGGCATTTCCAGGGGCAGGGCAGAAGCGTAATGCTTGCTGCGGGTGATACGTTCCGGGCTGCAGCCGTGGAGCAGTTGCAGGTATGGGGAGAGCGCAACAAGGTGCCGGTCGTTGCCCAGCACACAGGTGCAGACAGTGCGTCGGTGATATTTGATGCCTACGAATCAGCGCGTGCACGGAAAATGGATGTATTGATTGCCGATACGGCAGGAAGGCTCCACAACAAGAGCAATCTGATGCAGGAACTCGAGAAAGTTGTCCGCGTGCTCAGAAAACTTGATGAACAGGTACCACAGGAAATCCTGTTGGTGCTTGATGCCACCACCGGACAGAATGCATTGATTCAGGCCAGAAGTTTTACCGATGCTGTGAAGGTTACAGGGCTCGTACTCAGCAAGCTCGATGGCACTGCGAAAGGAGGTGTTGTTTTTGCCATTGCCAAGGAGCTTGGATTGCCATTGCGCTATATAGGAGTTGGGGAAAAGGCTGAAGACCTGCGACCCTTTTCTGCGTCGCAGTTCATTGATGCACTCTTTGCAACCGGGACTACTGCAAACCAGCCATGATCACATTCGATGATGTGAGCAAACGCTATCCTGGTGGACAGGAAGCACTCAGTCATATCAGTTTCACCCTGGGACAGGGGGAACTGGCCTTTCTTACGGGGCATTCCGGTGCCGGAAAAAGTACCCTGCTCAAGCTCATCATGCATATGGAGTTGCCGAGCAGTGGACAGGTCATAGTCAACGGGCAGAATCTGGCCCGATTGTCCCGCCGGCAATTGCCTTACTATCGTCGCCAGATCGGTGTTGTGTTCCAGGACCACCAACTGCTGTTTGACCGCAGTGTATATGACAACGTGGCACTGCCTCTGCAGATTGCAGGGTTTGAGAATCGTGAGGCAAGCAGGCGGGTCAGGGCGGCGCTGGACAAGGTGGGCCTGCTTCACAGGGAAAACAGCAATCCCATAGCGCTGTCCAGTGGTGAACAGCAGCGTGTGGGTATTGCCCGCGCTGTGGTGAACAAGCCTGCACTGATCCTCGCGGATGAACCCACAGGTAATCTCGACCCCGGGTTGTCTGCGGAGATCATGCATCTTTTCGAATTGTTTTGCGGCGTGGGTACAAGCGTGCTCATTGCCAGTCATGATGCGGGCCTGATAGCGGAAATGCATCATCGTGTATTGGTGCTGGAACAGGGCAAGCTGAAAGACAGGCAAAAAGGGCCGGATTGAAACCATGGCAGGCACTGAAAGTAAAAAAAATGCTGCAGGCCGCAAGGGGGTGAATTCCGGCAACACCCGTAAAACGAGGGCGGGGGGCTTGTCTGGGCTGGTTACCCAGCATCAGGCTGTTGCGGTGGACAGTTTGCTGCGCCTGTTGTCTGAGCCTCTCTCCTCACTCATGACATGGGCGGTAATAGGCATAGCCCTTGCCCTGCCACTTACACTGTTGCTGCTCCTTCAGAATCTGCAGGGTCTTGGGGCCGGTCTGGATCAGAGCAGGGCAATATCAATGTATTTGCAAAAGGATCTTGGACTGCAACAACAGCAGAATCTGGTTGCCACACTCGGCAGAAGGCCTGATCTCGACTCAGTCACACTGATTACGGCAGAGCAGTCGCTGGCTGAGTTCCGTGAGGCATCCGGGCTGGGCAATGTGCTCGACGGGCTCGAAGAAAGCCCCCTGCCTGCTGTACTGCAGATTATTCCGCAGGAAAGTTTGCCGCAGTCCATGGACGGATTGATAGCATCCCTTGCAGATCTTGAGGGTGTGGATTCGGTTGAATTCGACATGCAATGGTTGCAGCGCCTGGATGCCTTGGTCGCACTGGCCACAAACCTTGCCCTGGTGCTGGCTGGAATGTTGGGCTTGGGGGTATTGCTGGTAATTGGTAATACAGTGCGCCTGGCAATAGAGAACCGCAGGGCCGAGATTGTGGTAGTCAAACTGGTTGGTGGTACCGATGCCTATGTTGCGCGCCCTTTTCTCTACGCGGGCCTGTGGTATGGAGCTGGTGGCGGTATGTTCGCGCTGCTGCTGGTGTTTACTGTCCTTGCCCTGCTCAGGGGGCCTTTTGAAAATCTGCTTGGTGTCTGGTCTGCAGAAGCATCGCTGGTAACACTTTCTCCAGGTAGTGCTTTTGGCGTGCTTGCCGTGGCTGCAATGCTGGGATGGATCGGTGCTCAGGTTTCAGTCTGGAGAAATCTCAGGGCTGTGGAGCCTGATTGAATTCAAATTGTATAACCCGACAATATGGCTGGGTATTCATAGGTTCCTTAAGCGTTGGCACAAAATTCAGGTACACTTGAGCGTCACGATTTCGCTTGTTCATTCACTAGATACCCCAAGGAGTTAATCATGGCTTTTGAACTGCCGCCCCTTCCTTATGCAATGGATGCACTGCAGCCACATATTTCAAAGGAAACGCTGGAATATCATTACGGCAAGCATCACAACACCTATGTCGTCAAACTCAATGGTTTGCTTGAAGGTAAACCGGAAGCCGACAAGTCGCTTGAAGAGGTCGTCAAGACTTCTTCCGGTGGCGTTTTCAACAATGCTGCACAGGTATGGAATCACACTTTCTACTGGAACTGTCTCAGCCCCAATGGCGGTGGCGAGCCAAGTGGAGCCCTTGCTGATGCCATCAACAAGAGTTTCGGCTCATTTGCAGACTTCAAGGCAAAATTCACCGACAGTGCAGTAAACAATTTCGGCTCTTCATGGACCTGGCTGGTCAGGAACAGTGACGGCAGTCTCGCCATCGTGAATACCTCCAATGCAGCTACGCCGCTGACAGACGCCAGCGTTGTACCCCTTCTGACAGTCGATCTTTGGGAGCATGCCTACTACATCGACTATCGCAATTTGCGTCCCAAATACATGGAGGCGTTCTGGGCGCTGGTCAACTGGGAGTTCGCCAGCAACAACCTGGGTTGAAATTTGCAGTCCCTGTGATTGATGCAGGGATACTTTGTTTTAGGTCAATGTAAGCGGGCCCACGGGCTCGCTTTTGTTTTCAGTCGGCGTAAGCTTGGAACACAACAAATAGTGGGTGAGGGAAACTCATGAAAAGTTTCAGGTTAATCAGCTTTTGCATGGCCTCGCTGTGTCTGGCTGCAACAAGTGCTTTTGCACAGCAAACAGCCATGGAGGTCAGTCAGCCCGAGGGCTGGGATGACGATCTTGCACTTGCAATTCCAGAAGACCTGAATCCGGACCCGAACATCCTGGAAATAGAACTGGAAGCCGTAATCAGGGAAATGGAAATCATCCCGGGCAAGATGACACCGGTATGGACCTACAACGGGGTATTGCCGGGGCCGCTCATCAAGGCCAAGGTGGGTGACCGTGTCATAGTTCATTTCAGGAACTCATTGCCTGAATCCACAAGTATCCACTGGCACGGACTTCGGGTGCCGAATGACCAGGATGGCGTACCGGGTTTCACCATGGATCCCATCCTGAGCGGCAGCGAATTTACCTATGACTTCGTCATGCCAGATGCCGGCACCTACTGGTATCACCCTCATGTCAATTCAGCTGCCCAGGTAGGCTGGGGACTTTATGGCCCCTTGATTGTGGAAGACCCGAATGATCCTGAAGAATTCGGTGACGATCTTGTACTCGTACTTTCTGATATGAGTCTTGATGAGGAAGGCAATATGCTGCCTGCAGATATTGGCGGCTCCTTCGGTGATCTCTTCGGGCGTGAAGGCGGTGTGTTGCTGGTCAATGGCAAGGTGAAACCCACATTGAAGGTACGCAAGGGCAAGCAACAACGCTGGCGGGTAATCAATGCCGCGCGTACACGCTATTACACCCTCAGATACAGACGCTCACCGCTGGTCATGCTGGGGGGAGATGGCGGGCTTGCAGAGCGGACCGAAACCGTTGATGAAATCAAGATAGTGCCCAGTGAAAGGGTCGACTTTGTCTTTACGCCACCGGATGATCCGGGTACTGAAGGCTTTCTGCGCTGGTATCCGACTGACCGGGGTTACGGCAGTACTTTCAACCGTTTTGCAGAAGACATGATGGGTATTGTCACCGTTGATGAGCCTGCTGTGACTCCTGTAGCCATCCGGCAGCAGCTCAGGGAAATTCCGCCAATTGATATTACCGGTGCTGTAGAGAGGGACATCAACCTGACCATAGCCTTTGACCGCGACGACAATGTAGTAATGGGCATCAACGGTATTCATCATGAGCATGCCATGCCTATTGAGTCACGTGTCGGGCAGACAGAAGTATGGACGGTGCGTAACGACACGGATTTTGCCCACCCATTTCATCTGCACGGCTATTTTTTCCAGGTGCTGGATGAGAACCGCGTTCCACAATGGAAAGATACAGTCGACATTCCGGTACACAGTGAATTGAAACTTGCCGTCCGTTTCGACGATCGTCCCGGGGTGTGGATGTATCACTGCCATATTCTGGATCATGCGGAAGTGGGCATGATGGGGCATTTGCGGGTATCCCCCTGACAGCTGGCTAACCGGGATCTTTTTCCTGCAATTGAAAGGTATTTGCGGCAACGATGCCGCGAATACCCCGGTAGTGTTCCTGGATTTCGCGAATTTCCTTCTCGGTGTCGCCCTTTGGCCGGTATTCGCCAAGCAGGCGAATCCTGCGCAACTCAGCATCCAGCGCTGTCATCATGATGGGCACATCTGCCTGTCTGGCAATGTGATAGAACCCGGTTTTCCACTTTTCCACTTTCTTGCGGGTACCTTCCGGGGGTATGCAGACCACCAGTCCGGGGTTTGATCGCAGCAGGGTGGCTACTTCAGGCACCAGATTCTGCGGGCTGTTCCGGTTCACCGGTATGCCGCCAAGCCATCTCATTAGCCCCCCGAAAGGGAATCTGAACAGGGTGTGTTTGCCCATCCAGCGCGCGTCCAGACGCAATACAAGCACGGTGGATATCAGCAGCGGGAAGTCCCAGTTACTGGTATGGGGGGCGCCGATAAAGACAAATGGAGGCCTCACCGGGCTTTCGAGCTCCAGTTTCCAGCCGGACAACTTCAATCCTGCCCTGGCAAGCAGCCGCAGGCAGGGTGTCAAAACTGGTGTGCTGAAAACACTGCTCAAGGGATAGCTCCGATCAATGGACGGGGTGGGTTTTACAGGAATTTGACTGAAAACAACAATCAGGCGTGCAAAAGCAGGCCACGGAGAGGAAACTTGTAGATGTCAAAAGCACTACCGACTGTCATAATGCCTGACCAAACCGGTCTGAAGTTTTCTGCAGATTGCTGTCAGGGTCTGCAATGACCGCAGGCAGAGCTTGATTCGATCAGGTATGTGGTTTATTTTTAGGCACTTTTTCGCAGTTATTAGACGACACTTTTTCACTAATTCACAAGAACCAGGGAGTTGTTATGGCAACTTTACAAATCAATGGTCAGACCATGGATATCGGGGAAATCGACCCGTCCACCCCACTATTGTGGGTGTTGAGAGACGAGCTCGGTCTTCTGGGTACCAAGTATGGCTGTGGTATTGCCCAGTGTGGCGCCTGTACGGTCCACCTCAATGGCGCGCCAGTGCGCTCTTGCCAGATTCCTGTAGGGAACCTGAGCAATGAACAGATTACGACCATTGAAGGTCTTGCCGCCGATGGTGGTGCACTTACGCCTCTGCAGCAGGCCTGGATCGAACACGATGTACCGCAATGCGGTTACTGCCAGGCGGGTCAGCTTATGAGTGCTACTGCACTGCTGCGCAACAACCCGAATCCGAGTGATGCGGAAATTGATGCTGCCATGTCCGGCAACATCTGCCGCTGTGCAACTTATACCCGCATCAAGCGTGCCATCAAGTCTGCAGCTGACAACATGAACGGCACTGCCTTCTACAACGCTGCAGAGCAGGGAGGTCAGGTATGAACTTCAAACATACAGATACGATCAACATGGCCGAACTGCCTGCATTTTTCCAGGACATCCTGGGTAAACAGGATAGTGGTGCAATCAGGGCGCCCGAACTCAATCGTCGCCAGTTCTTCAAACTTTCCGGTGTAACGGGCGGTGGCCTGATACTGGGTGGCTTTGGCGTTACCGGCAGCAGGAAGGCCTTTGCCCAGCAGGCTGACAGTGATACCTCAACACTGAGCGCCTATGTCCAGATCAAGACAGACGGCCGCATCAATATCTTTTCCAAGAATCCGGAATGTGGACAGGGCATCAAGACAGGTCTGCCGCTGATCATCGCCGAGGAGCTCGATTGTGCCTGGGAAGACGTTGACGTTCTTCAGGCAGATATTGATGCCACCAAATATGGTGTCCAGTTTGCCGGAGGTTCACTTTCCACCCCGATGAACTGGATGGCCATGCGCCAGGCCGGCGCAACTGCCAGAGCCATGATTCTCGCTGCAGCTTCACAGCAGCTTGGCATTGCAGTAACAGAGTTGAGCACTGCCGACACCAAAGTAATTCATGTGGCATCCGGTCGTGAATGGGCCTATGCGGATTTTGCCGAGTTGGCTGCCACCATGGAAGTGCCTGCGGTTGAAACGCTGACCCTGAAAAACGAAAGTGACTTCAAACTCCTTGGTCGTCGCTGGACCGGCGTGGACAATGAAGCCATCGTTACCGGCAAGCCCTTGTTCGGCGCAGACACTGTACTGCCCAACATGGTTTATGCCACCTATACCAAGTGCCCGCAAATTGGCGGTGTTCCTGTGTCTTTCAACGAAGATCACATCAAGTCCATGCCCGGCGTGGTTGATGCCTTCATCATTGAACAGTTCGACAACCCGAAAATGTTCGGTACCGGCAACGGCGCCATATTTGCTGGTGTTGCTGTGGTAGCCACTTCCACCTGGGCTGCCATCAAGGCCAAGCGCGAGCTTGAGGTGAACTGGGATCTCAGCAATGCTGAAACCGTTTCATGGGATGACCTTGCAGCACGTGCCTACGCAGCCAGTGACCAGGATGGTGAAGAACTGATGATAAACCAGCGTGGCGGTGGACAGGTGTCTGCCGGCAAGGGTGATGCTGTTGCAGCACTTGGCAGTGCAGCCAAAGTGGTCAAGGCTTTCTATGAATATCCCTATGTCTCCCATGCACAGCTTGAGCCGGAAACCACTACCGCGCTTTTCCAGGACGGCAAAATTGAAATCTGGGCTCCAGCCCAGATTCCGCAGGGAGCAGAAGGTGGTGCCGCAGTTCTGCTGGGGCTGACTCCTGAAAACTCCATACTCCACCAGACCCGTATCGGGGGTGGTTTCGGTCGCAAGCTGGCAGCCGACTATGTGTGGGAGGCAGCAGCAATTGCCCGTCGTATGGAAGGCCGTCCGGTCAAACTGCAGTGGACCCGCGAAGATGACATGATGCACGACTACTACCGTCCGGGTGGATTCCACTCCTACACGGCAGGTCTGGATCAGGCCGGCAATCTGGTTGCATGGCAGGATCACTTCTTCAGCCATACCGGCAACGGTACCGGCCCGATGACTTCTGCAGACCTCAATCCTTCGGTATTCCCGATGGATGTCACACCCAACGTGCGACTCATGCAGACCCTGTTTGACAATGCCATTCCAACCGGCCCGATGCGTGCACCAAGTTCAAATGCCTTTGCATTCTCGTTCCAGAGCTTCATGCATGAGCTGGCTCTTGCCTCAGGCAAGGATCATGTGGAATTCATGCTCAATACCCTTGGCGAGCCCAGGCTGACGAATCCGGAAAACCCGGGTTCAATGCATACTGGTCGTGCAGCCGGTGTAATCCGCACAGTTGCAGAGCGTGCTGGCTGGGGCAGGGAGATGCCGCAAGGCAGGGCGTTGGGACTTTCCTTCTATTTCTGTCACAGCGGATATGTTGCGCAGATTGCAGATGTTGAAGTGAGCAGCAACAAGAATGTGCGTGTACACAAGGTATGGGCTGTTGCCGATTTCGGTTTGATCCATAACCTCAGTGCTGCTGAAAACCAGCTTGAGGGCGGCATCATTGATGGTCTCAGCCAGTTGTTCTATTCCAAGATCACCTTCAACAATGGTGTGATCCAGCAACAGAACTTCCACCAGTACCCACTGTTGCGCATGCCACAGACCCCGGAGTTGGATACCTGGTTCATGCCACCGGCAGAATTTCCGCCGACTGGTGGTGGAGAGCCTTCCATGCCGCCTCTGTTGGCCGCAGTGACCAATGCAATCTACAGCGCAACAGGTGAGCGTATTCGCAAGATGCCTCTGTCTGAGTCAGGTTATACCCTGGTCTGATACAAAGCGTTTGTAAAACGAAAATGCCCCGGATATCCGGGGCATTTTTTTTTGGGGGTTGCAGATAATGGATAGAGGAGTCAAAGAGTGTAGTAATACCGCAGTTTGACCTTTTCATTGTCGAGAAGAGTGCCATCAGCAATCATGGGCCTGAACTTGCATTTACGGATGGTTCGAATCAGTTCCTTTTCGATTCTGGTGTCCTGTTCTGTGCTGGAAAGAATCTGCGGATTTGATGCAACGCCATATCTGCTGAGTTCGAACTCAACGTCAATGAAACCCGCATACTGATCTGACTCTGCTGGCTGCTGCCAGGTCAAATCAGGTGTCTGTACCGGCAACCCGGGAGAGAGAATACGATTTATTTCCTTCTCGGGGATGTTGGCGGCAGTGAGTACCTCCAGGGCATTGCTGTATATATCAATTGCAGCCGCCCTTCTGTCGAAAAGCAGATACCAGTCGCCCAGTTCCATCATTCTTTGTGCAATAAAGTCATAGTCGGGCTGGGGTGAACTTGAACTGTATACAATGGCTCGTTTGAAAGCTGAACTGCCATTGAAGAAATGAGCAGCATCTGCCTGTTCAAGTTTTTGCTGCTGTGCCTGCACTGCGGCCTGCCAGTTTGTGCTGGCTGCAGGCGTTCGTGAAAGATCATGCATTTTCCTGTTTACGATGAAATTGAGGGCGGCAAGTTTTCTTTCAGTGGTTATCATCCTCTGATCAGCATATCTGGAGTTGTTCTGCATGATTTCCAGTGCGGCTACATAATTATCATAGGCTGCAACAACACGAGGGTCCTCGATCTTGCGCCCGGTACGGCTTGTTTCCTCGGCTGAGAGGGTTAGGTAATGGTTCATGTTCCAATCGGCCCATTCAAGCCTTGAGGAAACAAACTGCAGGCTGTCTTTCCCGTAAGCCCGCATTTCAAGATTGAGCAGTGCTTCCTGATACAGGTGGGCGCTTTCCAGATCGCCGGCTTCAACATGTGTATTGACGAGTGATCTGAACACATCACCCTGCTCAATTGAAAAACAGGCCCTTGGTCACCCTGATAACCTGCAGCTGGAGATTCAGCATTTCCACTGCCTTGTGAAGATCGCCACTTTGCTGATACAGACTGGCCAGTGTTTGATAGGTCTGGATCAGCCCCGGATCATATGGACCCGAACGGTTTTCAGTATCGGAAGCCTGAAGCGTGTATTTTGCGATCGATTCAGCGATTGCCATATCGCCTTCGGCATCGTCCAGGAATTCCTGATCAGCAATGGGCAGGTCCAGCGCTGGAGCAAGGAGAGGCCCTGTGACCGTTTCTGAAGAAATGGGCTGGGGGAAAAAATTCAGATTGCGCAAATCTTCCCGTGCTGTAACCGGCATGCTGCAAAGCATGAGAGCAGATGAAATTGCACTGAGCAGGGTAGACGAAACTGAAAGCCATTTTTTCATACTGAACCCCCTCAATGGAGATTAAGGGTCAAGGGAAATTATTCATGGGTCTAATGTTAAGATCAGATAAAGATAACATTAATAAAAAATAAAGAGGAATGCCAGCTGAAATCCTGACGGTCATGTGATGCAGTGTTGATCTGCATAGTGTTGATAACGGTGAAGGGTCGGGCTGTATTAGTAGGTGTAGTAGAAGCGAGCAGTGATGTGGTCTGATTCCAGAAGGGCACCTTCCTGTATCCTGGGTCGGAACTGCGCATTCCGAAGGTTTCGCATGAGCCGCTCAGTGATTTCCACTGGAGTGCCGGGAGAGCTGCCAAGTACCTGGGCAGTTCTGATCTGGCCATATTTGTTCAGGAAATAATCCACATCTATATAGCCGTGATAATCAAGCGCCAGATCCTGCGGTACCTTGAGCGCAGCGCGGGAAAAGCGGGGGTGTGCAAAAGAAGGCACAACAGCGGGCAGGGGAGGCGCAAACAACGCTTGCAGTGCCTGACCGGAAAGACCGGAACTCACAGCCCCTTCATAGGCCAGTAACATGGCCTCAAGCGAGTTGGTTCTTTTTCTTGAAAACAACAGCCAGTCTGCAAGATCAAGGCGAGCTTCTGTAAGCGTCTGCGGGTCTGTATCCGGCCGGTTCTGCAGATAGACAATGCGTCGCTCAAGCGCATCCTTGCCTATTCTCGAGCCGAGGGCGTTTTTGGGCATCATGGAAATGTCGTAAGGTCTTTGTTCCGATGCAAAATCTTCAGCCAGATCGAAATTGGTAAGATAAAGATAGCTTGTAACCGCCAGGGCCTTTTCTGCTTCCGGCAGCCGTGGGTCTGATTTGCCGAACCCCCGGGTGAGAATATCGACAATCTGCATGTACAGCATTTGAGCTTTCAGCAGGCTCTGGGCACGGAAAGCCTGGAAAGACAGGCTGTTGATGGCTTCTGAAGAAGCTGCATTCGCAATTCGGCTGATTTCGTAATAATTTGAGTTGAAGGCGTAAAGGTTCCACTCTGCAAAGGAATGTAGTGCCTGCAAATACTGGTCGGGATCAGTGTTGCCAAAAGATTTCTGCTGCAGATAGTAGAGATACTCCTGTTGCTCGTTTGCAGAGATGAGATCGCCGCGGGACAAATGAGCCTCAATGGTGTCTTCAATCACGGGTGCCTGATCCAGACTGAACAGGCCATTGTTTACCCTGATGATATGGGCGGCCCTGTCAAATGCGACCAAGGCTCCATTGATATCACCGGCCTGCAAAAGCGCATTGCCCTGGGCCTGCAGTTCCTGGCCCAGTCTTGGCGAAAATGCACCGTCGCTCAGTTCTACTGATTCAATGGTGTCATTGAAATAGTCAAGCTGCCTTTCGATGGTGTCCTGGTCCAGCTGGGTGAAAGCGGGTGTCAATTGTGCAAGCCATGACCGCAGGTCTACTGCTTCACCGTCAGGTAGCCGACTGAGCTCTGTTACTGTATAGGAATTATCACCTTCAATGGGAGTTACTCTAATGGGGACAGGATCAAAAAGCAGATAGCGCAGGGAAACCGTCGGTTGTTGCGCAAACGCCGAACTGCAGATCATGCACAGTAAAAAACAGACTTTCCTGGCTGGCCATGAGTCTGTTACTGCATTTGTTCTGTTTGGGCGCTTGGAAAATGACATCAAATAAAAACTTGCTGGTTCAAGGCAATTCAGTATGAATAGTAATACCTGATTTTCAGATCGTTCCGGGCAGTTGCCGATCCATCGGAAATCAGGGGCCGCATTTTCTGGTCTTCCAGATAATCCATCAGTTTCCGCCTGATGATCTGTGGAGTTTCATCAGAGACACCTTCAACGTTGCGCCTGCGAACCCTTCCATATCTGTCAACACTGAGAGTCAAATCAATGTAGCCCTTATAGTCAAGCGGAAAGTCGTCGGAGTACCCTGCGCTGGCCCTGCTGTAGGGATGAATTGCCAATGAAGGAATGGGTACCAGCACCTGGGGATTCAGTGTCGCCTGCAACTGGACGACTGACAAACCGGCAGATTCAAGCAGTGACCATGCTTTCGCATAGGTATCGAAGCCACGCTGACTCCTGTCATATGCCAACTCCCAGTCAGCCAGTTTTATCAGGGCTTCGGCAAGCTCCAACGGTTGCGTATCGGGATCATCCTCCAGTGCAGCTACTGCCTCCTGCAGGCGGTCTCTGGTCTCGATATACCCCCGCGTTACCACAGGGTTGGAGCTGCGCCTCATACCAAGGCCAACCGTACCGGGAAAAGCCATATCCGAATTGTCATCTATGGCATCCATCTGGACTTTCTTGGCAAAGGCAATAGCGCCCAGTTTATCGCGCAGCGTGGCTTCGCGAGTGCTGGGAGGACCAGCCCGATCAGGATCGAGAATTTCCTCATAGAGTGTTTCCGCTCTCCTCAATCGCTGGTCGACAATGGATTCAGGAGATACTGCATAGGTCATGCTGCGTTGATAAATGTCACCTGCAGCTCCTGGCCCGGACAAGGGATTAAGGATATTGGGCAGCTGGTTGCGGGGCACGTACAGGGTAGAGCCCAGTCTCGGGTTGTAAATCGCCACGTAGTCTTTGTCATTGTCGACACCCGCATTGGTGGAAATCGTTACGCTCTGGGGAGAGCGGGCCTTGTCTGACAGGTAAGAGCGGATATTCCAGTCTGCCCAGTCTTCCTTGGCAGCCAGCAGTCTGGGGTCATCATCTGCATAACTTCTGCTCTGCACAAGATAGAGGTACTCGCGATAGTCAGCTGCCTCCCTGAAATTACCAAGGCTGTTGTGACTTTCAATTATTGCTTCAACCAGATCCTGTTGGCTCAGGGTGAACAGCCCTTCGTTCACCCGATCAATCTGCATGGCCTGTTCGAAAGATGCAATTGCCTGCACATGTTCACCTACTGCCTGTTGGGCCTGTCCCAGAGAAAAATACTGTTCCCGGATGAGGGCAGAATAGGAATCACCATTCTCGATGCTGTCATTGATCCCGCTCCTGTAACGGTCAATGGAGTCGAGCAGGGAATCGTCAGGCGTCAGCACTGCTGTGTCGGATCCGGACTCTGGGGGCGGCTGGCGCAGTGTGATGTTGCCAATGTCTTCAGCGGCCATCGGTACGAAGACAAGTCTGCTGTAATCAGCAGATTGGGCTGTTACAACAATTGACCCTGAAGCTGATGCAAGGATCAGCAACAAGGACATCAAAGTTACCTTGCGTGGTTTTGAATTTCTTTCAGCGCGTCCAGAAATTTTCACGTTGCAGCAATACCTGTTCCGGTTTTCAGCGAGTTCATTTTCACAAATGCCGAATAGTGCCAGCACAATACATAAAACCTGTGTCGAATCTTTTCAAGCCTACCCGGCTAAAAGTGATATGTGAATGCGAGATTACAGCAAATCGTGGCCTGAGGCCTGAATTTCACATGAATGTGAAAGAAAGGTGCATTCGTGAAAAGTGCGGCTCACTTGAACAAAATCAAGGAAGGTAAAGCTTTGCTACGTAAAATGAACGATTCATCAGTTCTGGCATTTACCGGTGGAGGTAGATAACCATGTTTGTAACCAAAAAATCTCTGGCAAGAAGAACATTCCTGCGGGGAGTCGGTGCGACGCTTGCCCTGCCTCTGCTGGAATCCATGTTTCCTGCCTTTGCATCACTGGCCCAGGCCCAGGAGCTGAGACCTGTGCGCTTTACGGGAGTGTTTGTTCCGCATGGTGCTGCCCCCGGTTACTGGGAAAAGACCAGTGGAGGCACAGACTTTGAATTTCCGTTTATCTGGAAGCCCCTTGAGCATCTGCGTGAAAAAGTCGTACTGACCAGTGGTATGTGGTCATCCTCAGCAGAGAACCCGGAGGGCGTTACCGGTGCCGACCATTTTGTGGCTGCAGCTTTCCTTGCCGGTATCAAGCCCAAGAAAACCACGGGTGCCGATGTGGAAGTGGGTACAACCATTGACCAGATTCTGGCGCAGCACATGGGTCAGGGTAACCTGCTGCCTTCTCTGCAGCTTGCGGTTGAAGATCCTGGCTCAAACTCCACCAACTGTGGTGAGGGCTATAGCTGTGTGTACACCAACACAATTTCATGGGCTACGCCCACTCGTCCGCTGCCAATGGAAATCAACCCACAGGTTGTCTTTGAAAGAATGTTTGGTAGTGGGGGTACTGCCGAGGAACGCGCCCTGCGACGAGCACAGCAGCGCAGTATTCTGGATTCGGTCACCCAGGATCTGGCAGCACTGAAAACCCGCGTTGCAGCCCCTGATCGTGTTCGGCTCGACCAGTATTTCGAAGATGTGCGTGAAATCGAACGACGTCTGCAAATTGCCATGACCAAGTCGGCAGCGGTACCAAGCATCAGCGTACCGTATGGGGTGCCCGAATCCTTTGATGAACATATCAAGTTG
>JAURLQ010000175.1 GCA_030831125.1 Gammaproteobacteria bacterium | reverse complement strand
TCGGTATTGAGGGCCAGACTGAAGCGGGCCGACCCCATGCCCAGCAGCTTGAGCTTCTCGTTTACCGCCTTTTCCAGCTTGCCTGCGGCTTGCTGGCGCTTTTTACTCAATTGAAGCGCTATTGTCCTGTAACTGGATTGCAAGGCATTACATTGCTTTTGCAGCACTTCCATTTGCTCATCTGTACCACCCAATGCCTTTACCTGGCTGGCCAGATCAGCGGCCAGGGCATGAAGCGTTTCAGGTTCAACCTTGTGCTTGCGGGCCAGTCGGTGTGCCAGTGCCAGTCGCTGGTCCACTTCTTCAAGCCGGGAGGGGTTCAGCTCTATTCTGTCCATGGCCTTGCCCAACGATCCGCCTGCCTCCTCTATCTGGATAAGGGCGCTGCCCAGCATTTCTGCGGCTTCATCCAGCTGCGGTGTGCGAAAGGGAAGGTCTTCCATCAGGCTGCAGGCGCGTCGCAGCGCCTGTTCCACATTGAACTCATCGTTTTCACTGCAGACATCCAATACGCCCTGCAGGGCATTGCGGGCCGCATCGGCGTGACTCAGCTGCTGATGTTCCGACTCCAGTGCCTGGTACTCATCGGGTTGCATATTCAGCTCTTCCAGTTCACGTACCTGATAGGTCAGCAGTTCCAGCTGGGCCGCATCGGCTGCTGTTCTGTTGCGCAACCTGTCGAGCTGGTTGCTTGCAAGCCTCAGTTCTGAGGCAAGGTCGGATACCTCCCTTGCCTGCTGGTGCAAACCTCCGAATTCATCGAGCAAACGTTGGTGGGTGGCGGTTTTCAACAGGGACTGGTGTTCGTGTTGGCTGTGTATGTCGATCAGCAGTTCGCCCAGCTCGCGCAGGTCATTCAGAGTGGTTGCCTGCCCGTTGATATACGCTCGGGAGCGTCCATCGCGGGTCAGGACCCGGCGCAGTATGCAGATGTTCTCATCAAGGGGGATGTCATGGGCTTTCAGCCATTCACAGGCCTGCAGCTGTTTATGCAAGGAAAAACAGGCGCTGATATCAGCGCGGTCTTCGCCATTGCGGATGACATCGAGATCAGCACGATCTCCAAGGGTAAGTCCCAATGCATCCAGCATGATGGACTTGCCAGCACCGGTTTCGCCCGTAATGGCGGTCATCCCGGGCTCAAGTTCCAGATCGAGGTGGTCGACCAGGGCAAAATTCTGGATAGTCAGTTGGGTAAGCATGCGGAATTCGGAATAGATTCAGCCCTGATTGTAGTACAGAACCTGCCGGAGCCAGTATGCCCACGCTGTGATTTTCTGACTTGAATAAATTTTCACAGCCCCCATATCGCCGCGAGTACAAAAACAGATCGCGGCCGGAGGGTGTAATGACTGGCGAGCAGCACGACAAAGAGCAGAATGAACAAGAGCAGGCCCAGGCCGGGGAACAGGATCAGGCCGGGTCAGCGCAAAGTGAAGCCGGCGAGGGCAATGGAGAAGTGGATGAGCTGGCCGAGCGCATCCAGGAAGCCGTGAATGCCGCACTGGCTGAACAGAAGGACATGGTCATGCGCGCACAGGCCGAGGTGCAGAACATGCGTCGCCGCTGTGAAGCAGACGTGGAAAAGGCACACAAATTTGCGCTGGAAAAATTCAGCGCAGAACTGCTGACCGTCATGGATAATCTGGAGCGGGCGCTGGGAGCGGTAGCCGACCCCGAAAATGAGCAAATCAAGGGACTTTGTGAAGGTGTGGAGCTGACCCTCAAGGGTTTCATGGAAATTCTAAGGAAATACAGCATTGAGCAGATCGATCCACGTGGCGAACCCTTTGATCCCCAGCTGCATCAGGCCATGACCATGGTGCCGAATCCGGATATGGAGCCAAACACGGTCATGGAGGTCATGCAGAAGGGCTATACGCTCAATGGCAGAGTCCTGCGGCCTGCCATGGTAGTGGTATCGAAAGGCATTTGATGGGCGGATTGGTTCATCCGCAAAAAAATTGGGGGAATTGAGGGCTTTTCCCTTGAATTCCTGCCAGCAGGATCAATATAGCTGGCATACGTCGTCCCGGCATGGTGTCCGGATTGAAACGACAATTATTTCAAGAAGTTCTGGAGACTGATTATGGGCAAGATTATCGGTATTGACCTGGGTACCACCAACTCATGTGTTGCCATCATGGAAGGCGGCAAGGCCAAGGTCATTGAAAATGCAGAGGGTGACCGTACTACGCCTTCAATCATCGCCTACACCGAAGATGGCGAAATCCTTGTTGGTCAGCCTGCAAAACGCCAGGCAGTGACCAACCCCCACAATACCCTTTTTGCGGTCAAGCGCCTGATTGGTCGTCAGTTCAAGGACGATGTTGTCCAGAAAGACATCAAGATGGTGCCTTACAAAATAGCCAAGGCCGACAATGGCGACGCCTGGGTGGAAGTGCGTGGTGAAAAAATGGCACCTCCACAGATTTCTGCACAAGTGCTGAAAAAGATGAAGAAAACCGCCGAAGACTATCTCGGCGAAAAAGTCACCGAAGCGGTTGTTACTGTACCGGCCTATTTCAATGATGCCCAGCGTCAGGCAACCAAGGATGCAGGCAAGATTGCCGGTCTGGATGTAAAACGCATCATCAACGAGCCTACTGCTGCAGCCCTTGCCTATGGCATGGACAAGAAGTCAGGTGATTCCACCATAGCTGTCTACGACCTGGGTGGCTGTACTTTTGATATTTCAATAATCGAGATTGCGGAAACCGATGGCGAACACTCCTTTGAAGTACTGTCCACCAATGGTGACACCTTCCTCGGTGGTGAAGACTTCGACCTGCGTCTGATCGAATTTCTGGCCGAAGATTTCAAGAAATCATCCGGCATAGACCTGCACAATGATCCCCTGGCGCTGCAGCGTCTGAAGGAAGCTGCTGAAAAAGCCAAGATTGAACTGTCATCAGCCCAGCAGACTGAAGTGAACCTGCCTTACATCACTGCTGATGCCTCGGGTCCCAAACACCTTGTGGTGAAACTGACGCGCAGCAAGCTGGAATCCCTGGTGGAAGAACTGGTCAACCGGACGCTGGAACCGCTGAAAGTGGCGCTGAAGGATGCCGGGTTGAGTGTCTCTGCCATCAATGACGTAATTCTTGTTGGTGGTCAGACCCGCATGCCGCTGGTTCAGAAGAAAGTGGCGGAATTCTTCGGCAAAGAGCCGCGCAAGGACGTCAACCCGGATGAGGCAGTGGCCATAGGTGCTGCAATCCAGGGGGCTGTGCTGGCCGGTGATGTAACCGACGTGCTGTTGCTCGACGTTACTCCGCTGTCTTTGGGTATTGAGACCCTCGGTGGCGTTGCGACCACGCTCATTGAAAAGAACACAACCATTCCCTGCAACAAGAAGCAGACTTTCTCCACCGCCGAGGACAACCAGGGCGCCGTGACCATACATGTGGTACAGGGCGAGCGCAAACAGGCTGCCCAGAACAAGTCACTGGGCCGTTTTGACCTGAGCGACATTCCGCCGGCACCGCGCGGCATGCCGCAGATCGAAGTGAGTTTCGACCTGAATGCCGATGGTATCCTGAACGTGTCAGCCAAGGATGTTGCCACAGGCAAGCAGCAGTCCATTGTGATCAAGGCGTCCAGCGGTCTGTCTGACGACGAGATCGAGAAAATGGTCCGCGATGCCGAATCGCATGCTGCCGAAGACAAGAAATTTGAAGAGCTCATTACCGCGCGCAACCAGGCAGACGGTTTGATCCATGCCACCAAAAAGACGCTGAAGGATTCTGCAGACAAGGTGCAGGAAGATGAAAAGACCAAAATAGAAGCTGCAATCACTGATCTTGAGGCAGTACTCAAGGGTGATGATCTGGATGCCATCAAGAGCAAAACCGAAGCACTGAGTGAGGCTTCTTCCTCGCTGGCACAGCGTATGTATGCGGAAGCCCAGGCTGCCCAGCAGCAGGCCGGTGCAGAGGCTGATGGTGCAGCCGGTGGCAGCAAAGCCGGTGATGATGCGGTCGATGCCGAGTTTGAAGAAGTCAAAGACGACAAGTAGGAAGAACGGGCGGCGACAGAGCGAGCCGT
>JAURLQ010000174.1 GCA_030831125.1 Gammaproteobacteria bacterium | reverse complement strand
GAGTGGCACCATGTACTGCATGATTCCGTTGCCCAGTCCGAACACAGATGCGTTGCCCTGGGCGTTGGGCACAATCGTGCCAAACCAGCTGCGTTCCCCACCCGGCATGAATCCGGGATGGATCTGTTCCGCGGCACTGTTGCGCGGCCCATCGTAAACTGCCTGCAGGGCCTGTGACTGTTCAGTTGTAAGGCAGGCGTCGGTACTGTTGCCAACTGTGCACTGCGGCACATCCTCAATGACATTGATATTGCAGGCACGTGGATCATCAATCAGGCCATCCACCAGACCATCAATCGCATCACATTTCTGCATGACACGCTCTGCCAGCAGATTCACCTTGCCCTGGGTGAGACCCACATCATCGAGTTGCTGCTGGTTCCATATCGCACCCATCGCAAAACCGGTCTGGTCCACCCAGGGGGCATTGGCAATGACGCCGTCGAAGTCATCCGGATAACGCTGGGCTTCCAGCAAGCCCTGGCGCCCACCATTGGAGCAGGAGTTCCAGTAAGCGTAATCCACGGGGCGTCCATACCAGGCATTGGCAACAGCCTTGGCAGTGACTGCAGTCATGTGTACTGCACGATAGGCATAATCCACGCGTTTCTGCAGATTGCTCATTGCAAAGGTGTAGCCAGGTTCACTGATGCCATCATGTCCTGTGTCGGTTGCTCCCATGGCAAAACCGTTTCGCAGGGCGTCACTTCTTGCGCCAGCCTGTGTATCGGGATGCTGGCCTGCAGGGCCACCATTGCCCACCATGTAGTAGCGGCCGTTCCAGGATACCGGCAGGTTTACCTGGAAAGTAATCTCGGGAGCTATGGTGCCCTGAATACGACAATGCGCCGGCACATCTCCTTCGGCAGCAATGGAAGTTGCCGATATTGCAATGACTTCCTGCAGTTGCAGACTTGCCAGCGATTCACAGTTGCGCTTCGGGGTAAAGGCAGCAAGTGTGTAGTTGATGCTGGCTTCACTTGCCCTTGAAAATGGCTGGGCCATCGCCTGACTCGTTACAAGGCCCAACAATGCAGCACTGGCCATCGATGTAGCCAAGTTCCGGATATCGCAATTGATTCTGATTGTTGTTGTCATGACTTGCTCCCTCTACTCGCCGGGTTGCCAATATTGCATTTCTGTCAGCGACTTGAAAGCCCCGGAATTCTCTCAGAGGAAGCAAAGTCGGGAATGGGCTGCTGCCCGGAAGGTATTCAGGGATCGATTGTCACTGTGCACACCGGACTCCTGTGTCTTCCAGCGACAGCACGAAGATGCGGGCATTAGTGCCGCTGCCGTTGAGCACGCCCTTCACCTGCACCTTGCGATCGGTCCAGGCTGGCAGCTCGTCAGCTGAATGTATGATATCGAGATTGTTGAGCAGGAACTCCCCATCACCCGGATTTGCGGCGGCAGATAATGTGACTTCCTCCACGCTGGTTTCATCCCCGGTCCGCACTCTGACAGGCTGGCTGGACTGCAACAGCCTCCAGTTCGAGTCCATGACAGCAAAACAACCAACCACACGTACCATGGCATTGGGCGGTAAAGGCTGAGGCCCATCCAGCCCCACCAGGAGAATGCTGGCCAATCCGGATGTTGTCAGTTCATTTTTGCCGGCAGGAAATTCATTACGGGAGAGGATGTAGCTGACAATGTCGAGATACTGCTGCGTTTCAAGGCTGCCCGGGGTAAATTTCTTGCCCTTGGGCATGCGGGTACTGATGAAGTCATAAAGACTCAACAGATAATCCTCGCGCCAGGCATCCAGGAAGAGGTCGGTGACAAGCGGAGGCTCCAGCGCACCGCCTTCAAGGTCGTTGAGATGGCAATCCCTGCAATAACGGTTATAGGCTGTGCGGCCCCGGCTTGCCTGGGCCGTGGTATAGACACCGTCCAGCACCGTTGCCTGTCGGGCCTGCGCAAATGTGCTGCCAGGTGCAACCAGCAGTAACGATAGAAGACAAAGAAAAATTCTCACTCTGCGCACTGCGCACCGGTGTCTTCCAGCGACAACACGGTAAGGGTCACACCATTGCTGTTATGACTTTTCAATACACCCTTGGCCTGGACCTTGTGATCCAACAGTGGGCTGTATGCAAAGTTGACAGTGTTTTCCAGCACATGCTGCACAGCTATGTTGCCGGCAAGCCCTGCACTGGCTGCCAGCTCATCGGCAGAGGTTTCATCTGCTGTGCGTACCCGCAGCAGCGCAGAACCCTGCGTCAGTGAAACCTGGCCATTGCTTTCCTGCAGACAGCCAGCCACAAGTATCAGCGCATTGAGTGGCATGGGCTGCGGGCCATCGGGACCAGTCAGCAATATGTTGCCCAGCATGGCTGCGTCCAGCTCGGCTCCGGCCGGATAATCATTTTCCTGCAGCAGGTAGGCGACTGCATCCAGATAGGCACGGGAATCCAGAGAACCCGGATCATCCCCTGGCATACTGGTGCTGATGAAATCATGCAGAAATGACAGGGGCGCTTCACGCCAGCGGTCAACAAACTCCGGACCTATCAGGGGGTCGGCATCAGGTTCTCCGCCTTCATGACAGTGAGAACAGATATTGCGATAGGTGCGAGCACCCCGCTGGGCCTGCTGGGATGAATACACACCATCAAGCACAGTGGTCTGGGCAAACAGCGGACTTGCAACAGACAGGGCACAGACAAACAGGAAAATCCTTGGCATCAACAACATGGGAAGTAACTACTGTTTTACAACCTGACCGCCTACAGTACCTGAGAGGCGTTCATGTGGCAGACCGCGGTCTGTCAGCAGTTGCTCAACCAGCTCTACTGCTTCTGCATTGTAGATTGCGCTTTCCATGCCGGTCTGGAAACCGTCAGCCCAGTCCAGCACGGTATTGCCACCCAGCATATCGGCACGCTGGAACTGGCCGCGGCGGTTGCTACGGGCAGTCAGGTCGGCGCCATTGTCTACCAGCATCTGGATGCCCTGGACAAAATTCTTGTGGGCTGCTCCATGTATCGCGCTGACCTCGTCAGTATTTTTTGCATTGATATCAATGCCTGCATCTATAAGCAGCTGCATAGCCTCAAGACTGACCTCCACCGGCCCGACATCCTTCATGAATCCCTTGGTGTACCCGACTCCTGCCAATGCCATGAGAGCGGTAGTCCCGTCAGTAGTGGCAATAAGCGGATCTGCACCGTAGGACAGCAGGAGTTTCATGACATCCAGATCACCACACAGCGATGCACGCAAAAAGGCAGTGCCGCCGGTTTCCGCCAGCCAGGTGGATCGTATGGAATTGTGCACTTCTGTATCTGCCAAAAGCCGTGCATTCACATCAACACCTTTGGCCAGCATCAAGGTAATGACTTCATACATGCCTTGCATGTCCACAACCGGATTGGGCATCGTCCCCTTTTCCAGAGAACGCATTTTTACTGCCATGTAGAGCGGGTTCCAGCCACGGTCAGTAGACAGGTTCACATCAGCCCCGTTCTCTATCAGCAATTTTGCGATTTCGACATTGGCATTCTGTACGGCTGCGAGCAGTGCAGTGTGACCTTCAGCGCTCTGTTTGTTCACAAGCGCACCTTGCTCCACCAGTACTTTTACGGTATCCAGACCACCTTCGCGGGCCGCCAGCATCATGGCAGTCAAACCGCCTACAGGTGCAGAAGGACCACGACGCCCTTCATTGATCACGGTATTGGTCCGGGCATTGAGATTGGCGCCATGAATGGCCAGCAAACTCACCATATCGGCATGATTCTGCTCGGCAGCAAACAGCAAGGCAGTTGCCCCCCGAAAATCATCCTTTGCTTCTGTGTTGGCACCTGCATCAAGCAGCACCTGAACGGCTTCCGTACTGCCGGAACGTGCAGCAAACATCAAGGGTGTTTCACTGTTCGACAGTACAACTTCATTCGGATCAGCACCTGCTGAAATGAGCAGCGAGAGAATGGCAGCATTGCCGTTTTCAGCAGCAAGATACAGTGGCGTTGCCCCCAGTCTGGTCATGGCGCTGGCATCTGCACCAGCCACCAGCAGTCTGGCTACAAGATCAACATTGTCCTGATAAATGGCCCAATGCAATGCCGTTGTATCGTCGCCCTGCCCTTCGTTGACATCAGCACCGCTCGCCAGCAGGCGATCAATGGCACTGCCGTCATTGTTCATCACAGCATCAGCCAGTTCCGGCGCTGCCCCAACTGTTGATGCAGACAAGGCCAGTGCAATGGCGATTCCCGCTACTTTCAATTTCATTTGTGTTTCCTCTGCGGCTGGTTAAGCAATCAGCTCATGGAGACAGCTTTGGTGCTGTCACCCATGCTTTCATCATCCAGTCCATACATGTGCATTACAGACAGCAGGAAATTGGAGGTTGGTCCTGACTCCATTACATTCAGGCGCTTCGGTTTATGGGCACCATTGGCTCCACCTACTATCAACTGTCCTACATTCACATGGCTGTGCTGATTGGCGTTCCCCATGTTGCTGGTCCACAGCGCCAGGGAATGATCCAGCAGATTGCCATCACCATCCGGGGTGTTTTTCAGCTGCTCAAGGAAATAGGCAAAGGTCTGCATGTGGTAGCGGTTGATCTTGGCCCAGTCTTCCCGACGCTTGGTATCCTCACCATGGTGTGAAGAACTGTGATTGGCTGTCATTACGCCTGACTCCGGATAGGAAGTGCCGCTTTCGTCACGGCAGAACATCAGCGCACTGACCCGTGTGATATCCGCCTGGAAAGCCAGCACCTGCAGATCCCACATAAGACGGATATGATCGCCGATGCTTTGCGGCGGTCCAAGCGGCATTTCCCTGTCAGGAGCAGCAACTGTAGTGCTGGTGGCAATCTGCAGGCGACGCTCAACCTCACGCACGTTGGTCAGGTAGGCATCAAGCCGGGCACGGTCTTCAGCCGGCAGCACCTTTTGCAAACTGTTTACTTTCTTTGACACTGCATCGAGGATGCTGGCATTGGCCAAACGACGAGCCTGCCTTTCCTCAGGTGTGGCACCATCGCCAAACAGTCGTTCGAAAACCACCAGTGGATTCACTTCATGCGGCAATGGTTGTGTCGGGCTGGCCCAGGAAATTGAATTGGAATATGCACAGCTGTAACCCCAGCCACAGACACCGGTATTGGACCCGGGGTCTTCAATACCAAGCTGGATGGAAGGCAGAAGTGTCTCCTGACCGTAACGTTGGGCTATGAGTTGATCAATACTGGTCCCGCATTCTATGTCTGGTCCACCGGTTTTCTTGGGCGAAGCTCCAGTGAGCGAAGCTGCTGCGCGCGCATGGTCACCACCACTTGTTCCCGGAGGTGGCATGGAGGATGTGGCATCAAGTCCACCACAAATGGTGAGCTGGTCCCTGAAGGGTTCAAGCGGCGCATGCACAAACCCGAGGCCGATGTTGCGCCCTTCAGTGGGCTCGATTTCCGGCCGGCCATCATGCCAGTAGGTGGGCGCCCAACCATGTGCTGAAAATATCCCGATAAAACGGGGGGCAGGATTGGCTGCAGTCTGGGCCAGTGCTGTGTGTGCCGGGATCATGGCATCCAGCAATGGCAGGGCTATGCTGGCGCCGGCGCCACGCAGAATGGTACGACGGGAAAGATGCTTCTTGGTGGCAAACATGGCCTTGCTCCCTCTGGATTACAAATTGATATTCAGTTATTTGCCGCCACACTCACTGAGGAGGCGCGCTGGTTCATCTGGAATGGCTGGCTTTCAACCACCGCCATGATCAGGGCTGAAAAACGGTTGTCCTGCTCTCCTGCCTTGCGAACGATCTGTCTTACAACAGGCATGTCGTAATACACAACGCCCCTGCCAAGTGCATAAGTGAGCATACGCTCTGCCATGGTCTGGACGAACTGTGGTGAATAGTGCATCAACGCTTCGCGAAGCTCTGAAGGACCGTCGAAAATCTGGCCATCCACCAGTTCTCCCGTGGTATCCAGCATCCTGCCGTTTTCTGTGGTACGGAAGCGGCCAATACGATCAAAACTGTCAAGCGCAAAACCGATCGGATCCATCATCATGTGGCAGGACGAACATGAAGGATTGTTTCTGTGTTGCGTCATGCGATCCCGCATGGTTTGTGGTCCGGCAGCCGGATTGTCGCTGACTTCCAGTGCAGGCACATTAGGCGGTGGATCAGGAGGCACCACACCAAGAATGTTCAGCAGCACCCACTTGCCACGAAGCACTGGTGATGTGCGATCGGCAACAGAGCTGACTGTGAGAACACTGCCCTTGCCGAGCAGACCACGACGGTTGTCGAATTCAGAGCCCAGTTCTATGCGGCGGAAATTACTGCCATAAACATCCGGCATTCCGTAGTGGCGAGCCAGACGTTCATTCACAAAAGTGTAATCGGCGTCCAGCAGTTCCACCACATCCCGGTCTTCACGCATGATGCTTTCAAACAGCAGTTCAGTTTCTATGCGGAAAGACTGGCGCAGATTGTCATCAAAATCAGGGAACAGGTCTGCAACAGGAGAGGCGGACTGCAGATTTCGCAACTGCAGCCACTGGGCGGCAAAATTGTTGACCAGTGCACTTGAACGCTCATCAGCCAGCATGCGCTGCACCTGCTGTTCAAGCATATTTCCTTCGCGCAGACGCCCCTCACTGGCTATCTGCAACAACTCGGCATCGGGTGCGCTGCTCCAGAGGAAAAATGACAGCCTGGAAGCAAGCTCGAGATCACTGACAGCATAGTACTGCCCGGCTCCATTGGCGGGTTCGATTTCTGTGCGGTAGATGAATTCCGGATCGGACAACATCAATTGCAGGGCCAGCTGGATGCCGGTTTCAAAATCGCCATCAGTGCGTCCAGCTTCAAAGAACTGCAACAGGAGCTGCAGATCATCATTGGTGACCGGCCGGCGGTAAGCCTGGGTACCCAGGGCTCCCAGAATTTCAGTGGCACAGGTCAGCTCTTCGTCACTGTTTGCCGGGTAGCAGCTGAATACCCTGTCGCGTGATGCAGTTTTTTCAGGACGCTGTGCATCAAATGGGCCCGTGATGGATATTGCGTTGACATGCGGCGCAAAGGTAAAGCCAACCACATCCTGGGTCAGGGTGGTGCGCTCGAATTTCCTGTTGAAGTCGTTGCTTGGCATGTGGGTCCGGGCGGTAAAGCTCAAACCCACTTTGTGCAGACCAGCAGTAACAGGCACCGTTACTGCAAAACGCTCATCGGTCATGTTGCGTGGATTCTCGTTGGCAACATCCCAGACCTTTATCTGGACACCGTCAATACTCAGTTCCAGCTGTTCACCATCTCCTTCACCGAACATGCCACCGGCATTGGAACGTACAGGTGTCCAGTTGAAGGTATATTCTCCGTCTGCCGGAAACTGGTGTTCGACCAGCATGCCGCCCCTGCTGCCAAAAGGCAGTCCCGGAATATGACGGTTCTGCGAATAATCCGGTGGTGCGTGATATTCCTTGCGGGTGGCTTCCAGATCATGCCCGAGTGCAAGGCGGCTTATTTTGGCTGCAGCTGCCACATAGGCTTCAATCAGGGCAGGCGAGGAATTGAGGGAACCCGCCATGTTGTCGAACCCGAAGCTGGTATCGTCCACAGGCAACATGGTTGATGTGTCGATTTCCATGTCCAGCAGATCCCTGATGGCATTGGCATATTCCTGCCGGTTCATTCTGTGTGCACCAGGCGGCACCAGGGTAGGTGAACTTTCCCAGGCAGCATCCAGCGTATTTGCAATGGATGACACCAGTACATTGAGTTCTTCAGCATCAGGACGTGGCTTGCCCGGAGGGGGCATAACGCCTGCATTGAGTTTCCTGATCAGTTTTTCGCCGACTTCAGCCTGGCTGCCAATAGCACTGAAATCAAACCCTTCAAGATCAAGCCCGCCAGAGTAATCCTCGAAATTGTGACACTCGGTGCAGTAGGCTTCTGTCAGTTCCTGCAGGTGAGCTGCATCAATGGCCGACTGCTGTTGGGCAGTTACTGAAACTGAAGCGAAAGTGGTGAGCAGAAAGATACAATGTCTGAGCGCATGGGCACGCTGTGCCGGCAACCCGACAGCCTTTTGACGCTTACGCATGAGTTTGCGTTTCCCCTGGAAGTGGCGACCGTTCGGTTCTTCTCGTTGTTATTTATGGTCTTCCGTGCAAGTCAGTCGCCAGTCCTGGCAGAGCTGCCCGCAATCTAAGCAGAAAAAAAAGGAAATAATACGCACTCAAGACCTTGAATATCCTGCAAATTGAGAACCGACCGGTACTGCTGCGGGAACTGGCAATTCCCACCATTTATAAATCAACCCATCCCGTTTTAACTACTCCTGCGAAAATACCGCCCTTTTCACCGGCTCCTTTGCGATAGACATGATACTGCGAGGACTGGAACGCTGGCAGGCCACCCTTTGATGACTGACAAGCTGTCTGGTGCGTCAGATAGTGCTTTGGTTTGCATTGATCAAATCCATCAGAGGAGCGGCCTGGCTTAT
>JAURLQ010000173.1 GCA_030831125.1 Gammaproteobacteria bacterium | reverse complement strand
TGGCAAGATCCACACCCAGTTCACGTGCCAACTTGCGTACGGCAGGACCGGCATAGACTTCACCACTGGTGTAATTGACTGCTTCTGCGGTTGAACCTGTCGCCTGAGCCGCAGCAGCAGCCGGTTTTGCAGCGGCAGGTGCAGGTGATGAGGTTGAAGCAGACGGGGTTGGTGCCGCAGTCTCTTTCCTGGCCGGGGCCGGTGCTTCAGTAGTTTCCAGATCAACTATTACAGAACCCTGTTTGACCTTGTCTCCTACCTTGACCTTGATAGCAACAATCCTGCCAGCCATTGGCGCAGGCACCTCCATTGCCGCCTTGTCTGTTTCCAGAGTGATGAGGCCATCTTCTTTTTCAACGGTGTCGCCCACCTTGACCAGAATATCGATGACATCAACATCATCAGCGCCCCCCAGATCAGGCACTTCAATTGCTTGTACAGATGTACCACCAGCAGCTTGTGTTTCAGCAGGTGCAGGCTCAGGTTCAGCTGCAGGTGCTGGCGTTTCAGTGGCCGGAGCACTTTTTTCTTCACTGGCAGTCGCCTCTGCAGTACCTGCTGTTTCAACAACAACGAGGTCGGCTCCGGTCTTCACCTGGGCACCGACTTTAACCAGCACTTCCTTGACAATGCCGCCAACCGAGGCCGGTATTTCCATGGCAGCCTTGTCGCTTTCAAGTACAACAAGGGAATCATTTTCATTGATGCTATCGCCCGGTTTTACCAGGACTTCTATCACTTCCACCGCATCATCGGTGCCAAGGTCGGGGACCTGAATTTTTTCGACTGCCACGCTAAGTACTCCTGGGTCGTCAGACTGGGATCAAGCCAGTAACGGATTGAGTTTTTCCGGGTCGAGGCCATAGGTCTTGATGGCTTTGGTAACCTCGGACGCCTTGATCTGGCCTGTTTTTGCCAGTTCGTTCAAGGCTGCCACAACAATGAAATAGCGGTTCACTTCAAAGAAGTGCCTCAGTTTTTCACGGCTGTCGCTACGACCAAAACCGTCAGTACCCAACACCTTGTAGGGCGCAGGTACGAATGCACGAATCTGGTCGGAATAGAGTTTCATATAATCGGTTGCTGCAATCACCGGGCTGTCGTCGCCACTGAGCAGCTGTGTTACATACGGCACTTTCGGTTTGTCTTCCGGGTGCAGCATGTTCCAGCGATCTGCCGCCAGTCCGTCTCGCGCCAGTTCGTTGATACTGGTGGCACTGAACACATCAGCAGCAATATTGTAATCCTTGCGCAACATGGTCGCAGCTTCACGCACTTCGCGCAGGATGGTGCCACTGCCCAGCAGGCGTACTTTCAACTTGCCCTTGGCAACCTTGTATTCCTTGCTGTTGCCGTCTTCAAGCAGGTACATGCCCTTGAGAATACCGGCCTCAACTCCTTCCGGAATATCCGGATGCGTATAGTTTTCGTTCATCAGCGTGATGTAGTACCAGACACTTTCGTCATTGGCATACATGCGACGCATGCCATCCTGGATGATGACAGCCAACTCGTAGGAATAGGTCGGGTCATAGCTGATGCAATTCGGGATGGTGTAGGCCATCAAATGGCTGTGCCCGTCTTCATGCTGCAGACCTTCACCATTAAGCGTGGTGCGACCTGCCGTTGCTCCCAACAGGAAGCCGCGGGCACGCAGGTCTCCGGCTGCCCAGCAGAGATCGCCAACGCGCTGGAAACCGAACATCGAGTAGTAGATGTAGAACGGGATCAGCGGGTAGTTGTTGACACTGTAGGAAGTGGCTGCAGAAATCCAGGAGCTCATCGCACCGGCTTCGTTGATACCCTCTTCCAGCAACTGCCCTTTGACATCTTCACGGTAGTACATGACCTGACCGGAGTCGGCAGGGTCGTAAAGCTGGCCTTTTGCCGAATAGATACCGATCTGGCGGAACATGCCTTCCATACCGAAGGTGCGCGCTTCATCAGGCACAATGGGGACTATACGGTGGCCGATTTCCTTGTCCTTGACCAGATTGCTTATCAAACGGACAAAAGCCATGGTGGTGGAAATTTCACGATCCCCCGTGCCCTTGGTCTGGGCTTCGAAGGCAGAAAGTTCCGGAATCCTGAGGGGTTCAGTTTTCGCGCGCCGCTGTGGGAGGGCTCCCCCCATACGCTCACGCACTTTTTTCAGGTAGGCCATTTCCGGACTGTCGGGAGCAGGACGGTAGTAAGGCACACTCTCCAGTTTGTCGTCCGGGATCGGAATGCCGAAGCGATCGCGGAATACTTTCAGTTCTTCCGGAGCCAGTTTCTTGGCACCGTGTGTGGCGTTGGCACCTTCATAGGAAGAGAAGGCATAACCCTTGATGGTCTTGGCAAGAATTACTGTTGGCTTGTCTTTGCATTCAACAGCCTGCTTGTACGCCGCATACACTTTATAGGGGTCGTGACCACCACGGTTAAGTTCGGTCAGCTCCTCATCGGAAAGATGCTCTACCAACTTCAGCAGTTCAGGGCTCTTGCCAAAAAAATGTTCACGGGTGTATTTCGGGCCGCGTGCCTGGTAGGTCTGGAATTCGCCATCAACCACTTCGTCCATACGGGCCTGCAGCAAACCGTCCTTGTCCTTGGCCAGCAGGGCATCCCAGTGACGACCCCATACTACCTTGATGACATTCCAGCCAGCGCCACGGAAGATGCCTTCCAGTTCCTGGATGATTTTGCCATTTCCGCGTACCGGACCATCCAGACGCTGCAGGTTGCAGTTGATCACAAAATTGAGATTGCCCAGCTTTTCGCGTGCCGCAAGACTGATTGCACCCAGACTTTCCGGCTCATCACATTCGCCATCACCCAGAAAGGCCCAGATCTGGCGGTCGCCCTGTTTGACCAGCTCACGGTTGTCCAGATATTTGAGTACATGCGCCATGTAAATGGCCTGAAGCGGACCGAGCCCCATGGAGACGGTAGGAAACTGCCAGTAATCTGGCATCAGCCACGGGTGAGGATAGGAAGACAGTCCGTTGCCGTCTACTTCCTGGCGGAATTTGTCGAGTTGTTCTTCAGTTAGTATGCCTTCCAGGTAGGAACGGGAATACATACCCGGTGATGCATGACCCTGGAAATACACGAGATCTCCCGGGAAACCATCGGAAGGACCGCGGAAGAAATAGTTGAAACCCACATCGTAGAGCGTGGCAGAAGAAGAAAAGGTAGAGATATGTCCACCCAGGTCATATCCGGTTTTGGCTGCCCGCATGACCATGGCCAGGGCATTCCAGCGCACGATGCCACGGATGGTGCGTTCCATGTGGAAGTCGCCCGGGAGATCGGGTTCGGATGCTGCAGGAATGGTGTTGCGATAAGGGGTGGTCAGTGAGTCTACCGGAATTTGCTGTCCGGATTCAGTGGTCTTGTTCGTCAGGCATTTGAGGAGGAACTGTGCCCTGTCCATGCCCTGGGCCCGGATAACATCTGAAATGGAGTCAAGCCATTCCTGGGTTTCCTGGGGGTCAATATCGCGAAGGTGATCGGCCATAACGTTGTGCTCTATAAGGAGTTTGGCGGCCTTTTGGGCCTGTAGTTATATTACAATGGCGCCGAATTCTACTTGAGCAGCATACTGTTTTCCAATCCCGGAGAGTCAATATGTAGTAAAACTACATATCAGGCAGATGAAAATGGTCACTGTTCGGGGAATCCCTGTAAATAACAGCCTGAATTGTTTGTAGTCAACGCCAGCATTTGTCATTTAGCACCCATCTGGCGCGCGCCAGACAGACAAATTAAACACAGAAGTCAGCTTTCTGCCAGCAGGCAGCGGTATTTCTCCCAATCAAAACCGGGGCCCGGGTCTGTTTTTCTCCCTGGCGCAATATCACTATGCCCGGCAATGCGCTGTGGTGAAATTCGCGGATATGTCTGCATCAACAGATGAGACACCTTTGCAAGCTGCAAATACTGCGTCTCTGTATAAGGCGTATCATCAGTTCCTTCCAGTTCAATGCCTATCGAAAACTCATTGCACCTCACTCTTCCTTCAAAACATGATTGCCCGGCATGCCAGGCTGCCTTGTTGAATGGCACATACTGGACGATTTCACCATCACGCCGGACAAGCAGGTGTGAAGACACCCGCAGCTGGCAAATGCCTGCAAAATAGGCATGGGCTGACGGATCCAGTGTGTTACAGAAGAGCTCATCCACATGAGGCCCGCCAAACTCGCCGGGTGGCAGGCTGATGCCATGAATCACCAGCAGACTGATGTCCTGTGCATCAGGCCTTTCTGCACAATTGGGTGACTCGACCCTTCGCGCGGCACTCAACCAATGGTCTTTGATTTCAGGCTTCATTGCATTCTCTGCTCCGGGAGCAAGGTCATATTGGCGACAAGTTTACATGCTCCGGACTTTTTATGGTTCTTGCATTGACACTATCAGAATTACTGCTGGAAAGTTCAAGACTTGAAAAAATCACTGCACTTGAAGATGGTTTGCAGCCACAACCAGATTCCTGGTTTTTCTCGCACTGCATTGTCGCTGGCGTATAATGCGCGACCCGAATACAAAGACCTGAATCTCCGACACAGGTAGCAGCAAGATAAATATGGAACCGGCATTGGAAAATTACACTTCAGGTCTCGAAGAAACTGTTGCCATGGCGCTGTCAGAAGATATCGGCAGTGGCGATATCACGGCCGAACTGGTACCTGAAGGCAGACAGGCTGAAGCCAGAATACTCTGTCGGGATCATGCTGTGATCTGCGGTCAAGCCTGGGTCAACGAAGTATTTCGCCAGATAAACCCGAGCATTGAATTGCAGTGGGAGCGCAAGGACGGAGACCGGGTAAACCCCAATCAAACGGTTTTTATCGCCAAAGGTGATGCCAGATCCCTGCTGACAGGTGAACGAACAGCACTCAATTTTCTCCAGACGCTGTCGAGTGTAGCCACTGCTGCCAGACTCTGCTCAGACCTTGTGCGCCATACTCAGGTCAAAGTCCTTGATACACGCAAAACCATACCCGGTTTGCGCCTTGCCCAGAAATACGCAGTGCGTACAGGCGGATGCTACAACCACAGAATCGGCTTGTATGACGCCTATCTGATCAAGGAAAACCATATCAATGCCTGTGGAGGCATCAAGAGAGCCGTGCTCAACGCCCGTCGTCTGCATCCGGACAGAAAAGTGGAAGTTGAAGTGGAAAGCCTTGAGCAACTCGAAGAGGCCCTTCAGGCCAGAGCCGACATTGTCATGCTGGACAACTTCAATCTTGAACAGATCAGAATGGCGGTCAAACAGAATGATGGCCGGGCAAAGCTGGAAGCGTCAGGAGGTTATACGAGCCAGTCGCTGGTGGCGCTGGCGGAAACCGGTATTGATTACATCTCAGTCGGTTCACTGACCAAGCACATCAAGGCGACAGACTTCACGATGTTATTCAATTGAATGTGGATCGACCCATGGGCGCACTAACGCACGCCCCTACCAGTGCCCTGACAACACCCTGCATCCCGTTTTCAGTTAGTGGTCCGCGTCACTGAATCCGGAGAAAGTAAAACTGTCAGAAAAAAAACGGGCGCCAGGGCGCCCGTCATTGTGTTACAGGATGCTGATCAGAGCCGCATGATCTCGACATTGCGGAAGCGGATGTCACCTGAGCCGTACTGAAGTGATATGTGCCCACTGCTGTAGCTTGAGTCGGTAGTATCCACGGTTTTGACCTCATTGAGCCATACTTCAATGTGATCTCCATCCATGGTGATATCGTAGGTGTTCCACTTGCCAGGGGTGATCAGGGCAACAGAGGCAGGCGCATGATTGACTATAGCGCCGGTACGGCCAGACTGATCCGGCCTGTTGTCATAGATGTTGGCTTCATAGGCTGTGGTATCGCGTATATCAGCCGGATCTGCGATCCGCATGAAAATGCCGCTGTTGGAACCTTCACTTGCCCAGAACTGGGCCCTGATCCTGAAGTTGTCAAAAGTATCATCTGTAACCAGATGGCCCTGCTCTCCGCTTGCGATGAATACACCATCCTCAATGGTCCATGTTGCACCACCAGTCTGCTGCCAGCCATCGAAGCTGCCGGACATGTTGATCCAACCGCCATTCCCTGAGCCTGAACCTCCTCCTGCTGCCATGTTTTCATCAGCAGACTCGCTGCATGCACACAACAGACCAATAATAAAAGCCAGTCCCGCCAGTTTGATGGTGTTGTTCTTGCTCATTCAGTTCCCCCTCAGGATATCTAGAATCTGTAGTGTTCTTTTACGTAGGTTATCATGCCCCGGACATTCATCTGCTGCCAGTCATTGTAGGAGCCCCAACCGCTGTATTGTGGCATTTTAATCGTTTCCATTATTTCTGCATCTGTTCGACCCATGCGTATCAGGGCAGTAACCTGGTCTTTCAGTGACTCGATATAGGTTCTGTGGGCAACAATATCCTCAATCGTACCCAATTCACCATGTCCGGGTGCAACTATATCAATATCCATCTGCTGGAGTGCATACATTGCACCAATCAGGCCATCAATGTCCGTGCCTTCGAAATCCTGGAAAGGCAGTCGATTGACCGCTATGGCGTCCACGCCAAAAAGGATTTTTTCTTCCGGGAATACCATATAAACCAGATTGTCAGAATGGCTGACACCCAGGTAGTACAAGTGGACATGTTTACCGCCTAGCCTGAGATCAAACTCGCTGGTAAATGTAATATCCGGCAACTCAATCGGTTGATCACTGGCTTCGATATAAGGTATGGCATTGGCGTGGGCAATTATGGTTGCTTCGGGGAAGGCAGCCGCACCTGATGCATGATCCCAGTGGTCATGACTGTAGATCACATATTTGACTGACTGGTTGAAACGCTGCCGGATTTCCTCGTTGAGCCATGTTGCGGCCTCAACGGAAATTGGATCAGTTGCAATGACACCTTCAGACGTCACCATGAACACCGAGTAATGGGCATTGTTCTGGAAACGGTAAACATCCCCGGCTATATGCGTGATATTCCTGACCACCTCTTGTGCACGCACTGTACTACCCACCAGCAAGGCAAGTATTACAGCCAACGTTCCATACAGGCGAAAACTGCTTTTTGATTTCATCTGCGCTTCCCCCGAATGCGGCTTCAACAGATCATTGTCAATTGTCGGAATCCCTGTATATCAGGGTGGTAATCTGTTCAGAGACAAGACCGATCAGAAAAACAATAATTGCAGTAATGAAAAGGACGGCACTCATGTTGGTAAAAGTATGGAATAGTACAAAAGTATAAAGGTAATACAGAACACCGAGCAGAAAGAAGCCCCCTGAAATGGGGAGGAAAAGCTTCAGCGGTGAATAGAGGGTACCGATCTTGAATATGATCAGGAAGAAACGTATGCCATCCCTGACCAGATTTATATGACTCTTTCCCTCGCGTTTGCCGACATCTATATCAAGGTAGCTTACTGAATACCCGGCTCTGAAGAAGGCCATGGTAATGGTGGTGGGATAGGAAAACCCGTTGGGCAGCAGATACAGAAACTGCATGAACCTGCTTCTTTTCACCACCCGCATGCCCGAAGTGAGATCCCTGATTTCGTGTTCTGACATCCAGCTGGAGAGACGATTGTAGAAAGTGTTGGCAACCAGGCGCCCTTTTGACGCCTGACCTGCAGAGTCCCGAGCCCCGACCACCATATCGAAACCCTCATCGAAGCGTTCCAGCAGACGCAGGACATCTGCAGGCTTGTGCTGTCCATCCCCGTCCATGGTGACCAGAATTTCACGCGTTGCATGTCTGGCACCGGTCTTGATGCTGGCACCGTTACCTTTGCTGTAGGGATGGGCAATGACCCTGATGCCATGCTGCTCACAAAGTGCTGTGGTTTCATCTGTTGACCCGTCACTCACCACGATGATTTCAGCGCCGGGAAGTGTATCTGCAAGTACAGGCAGAAGTTTTTGCAGATTGACGGCCTCGTTCTTGGCCGGGATGATTACAGAGATGTTATTGAAGTCTGCCACAGAAATCCTGTCATGACCGGAGTCAGTTGAAAGGCGGCCCGATCGGGATAGCCGGTTCTATTATGCAAAGTTTACATGACTTGTCAGCACACTTTTCCGGACAGTAGGCATACAACAGCAATATTCCTTCGACTGGGCAAGCTCCGGATATTTGTATTGCGACAATCATGACTGCAAATGGTGTCATTTGACAGAAATGATTGCGGCACAGATTGTGAGCAGAATGGCAAAATTCCTGTTCTGCATTAGACTGCATTGAAAACCGGAGCTTTGTTTGACCCATGTCTGTAGCGGATACCACAGTACAGGACAATGCTTGCCTTGGCGGTCTGACCAGACAACTGGTAACCGACAGGCTGCTGACATATGACAAGGCTGCACAGGCTTGCGTAGCCGCAGCATCCGCAGGCATTCCCGTGGTGAGGCAGCTGGTTCAATCCGGCACCCTGCGCAGCCGTGCAATTGCAGAGACTGCTGCCCGTCAGTATCGTCTTCCCCTGCTCGATCTTGCCGCCATGGACACCCTTCAACTGCCATTGTCGCTGGTAGATGCCCGGTTGATACGCAAGCACAATGTACTGCCTCTCATGCAAAGGGGAAAGCGGCTTTTTCTCGCCGTATCAGACCCTGGTGATCACAATGCAATCGGGGAGGTCCGTTTTCACGCCAGTTCACAAGTCGAACTGGTGGTCGTTGAGGATGACAAGCTTTTTGACACCATTGAAACTGTCCTCAGCACCAAGGGTGCAGTACCTGCCTGTTCAGTCAACGAGAATACTCATGGCCACAATGACATCGTTATTGAACGGATAGAGGAAGACGCGAAAGCTCTCACAGGAGAAAGCCATGGTGAAGATGATGCCCCTGCCGTCCGTCTCGTGAACAGTATCTTGCTGGACGCCATCAAACGCGGCGCGTCTGACATTCATCTTGAGCCCTATGAAAAGATCTTCCGGGTAAGGTTCAGACTTGATGGCAAGCTCAAGGAAATTACCCGTCCGCCTCTTTCCATTGCCACACGGATATGTTCACGGCTGAAAATCATGTCCCGTATGGATATTTCGGAAAAACGCACACCCCAGGATGGCCGGATCAAACTCAGGATTTCCCGGACAAATGCAGTGAACTTCCGGGTCAATACCTTGCCTACCTTGTGGGGTGAAAAACTGGTTTTGCGAATCCAGGATCCCTCAAGTACCCGTCTGGGTATGGATGAACTGGGTTTTGAGCCGGATCAGAAGGCGCTTTTCCTCAACGCCCTGGAACAGCACCAGGGACTCATCCTGGTTACCGGACCCACTGGCAGTGGCAAGACGGTTTCGCTCTATACGGGCATCAATATACTCAATACCCAGGACCGCAACATCTCAACTGTAGAAGATCCTGTTGAAATCCAGCTGGAAGGTATCAATCAGGTGGCTGTAAACAGTAAAACAGGACTTACCTTTGCCACGGCATTGCGGGCCTTTCTGCGCCAGGATCCCGACGTAGTCATGCTTGGAGAAATCCGGGATATGGAAACAGCCGAGATTGCCATCAAGGCATCACAAACCGGACATCTGGTGCTTTCAACACTGCATACCAACAGCGCCCCCCATACCCTGACACGTCTCATGAACATGGGGATACCTGCCTACAATATTGCCAGTTCCGTTACCCTGATAGTTGCGCAGCGACTGGCCCGACGGCTATGCATCCATTGCCGGAAACCCGTCAAACTCCCGAAACGTATACTCTTGCAGGAAGGAATCACTGAAAATCAACTGGATACCATTACATTGTTCGGTGCTGCAGGCTGTGAAAAATGCAATGGAGGCTACAGGGGCAGAGTAGGCATCTACGAAGTGATGCCGATCAATGACCTGATATCCCGGGCAATCATGGAAAATGCCGGTGCCATTGCCATTGCCGATATAGCAAGGGAAACGGGAATCAGGGATCTGCGGGCCTCTGCACTGCAAAAGGTTGCCCTTGGCATCACCAGTCTGGCAGAAGCCAACAGACTTACCTGAATCCCGATTGGCACCTTGCGGGGCCGGTTCACATAAAATCCATGCATTACTATCCGCAAGCCCTTGTTTTTCGGTAAGATCAGACCTGTAGAGGCGCGTGAATCCGAAATACTGCCATGTACATGCACGGCAAGTTCTGACACGGGCCCGGGTTACGGCCTGTTCCTGCAGATCGAATTGGGTAATTCAGGGTATTGGCATGGCAGCACCTGCATCAGCAAAACAGCTTACGTTCTCCTGGCAAGGCAAAGACGCCCGCGGCAACAAGCACAAGGGTGAAATGTCCGGTACCAATGTTGCATTGGTCAAGGCACAGCTGCGCAAGCAGGGCATCCAGGTAACCAAGGTCCAGAAAAAGGGCAAAGACCTGTTCGGCCCGTCAAAAAAGCCCATCAAGCCGATGGATATTGCGATTTTCACGCGCCAGCTGGCAACAATGATGAAATCCGGTATACCACTGGTGCAGTCCTTCGAAATCGTGGGAGAGGGGCTGGAAAACCCGACCATGAAGGAGCTGGTACTTAAAATCCGGGACGATGTGGCTGCAGGTAACAACTTTGCCGACTCCATTCGTAAACATCCCAGGCAATTCGACGAACTCTTCTGCAACCTGGTTGATGCCGGTGAACAGTCAGGTGCACTGGAAACCATGCTGGACAGACTGGCCACCTACAAGGAAAAGTCGGAAGCACTGAAATCCAAGATCAAGAAAGCCATGAACTATCCGATAACGGTTGTTGCCATTGCCCTTATCGTAACCGGTATCCTGTTGGTAAAAGTTGTACCCCAGTTTGCGGAAACCTTTTCAAGTTTTGGCGCGGAACTGCCCATATTCACCCAGTATGTAATGAGAATTTCGGATTTTGCGATCGAATGGTGGTTGTGGGTGGTACTTGGCGTGGGTATTGGCGGCTATTGCTTCAAGGAAGCCAAATTACGCTCAAAGAAATTCAGGGAATCAATAGAGCGCATGTCCCTGAAGTTACCTGTAGTGGGTGAAATCCTCGAAAAATCTGCGCTTGCCCGTTTCACCCGCACACTGGCAACTACATTTGCTGCCGGTGTGCCCTTGCCTGAAGCACTGGTTTCATGCGCAGGTGCTACAGGCAACGTGGTATACAGGCAGGCACTGCTGAAAGTACGTGACGACGTGACCTCAGGTCTTCAGCTCACCTATTCCTTGCGCATGGCCCAGCTGTTTCCGATCATGATTCTGCAAATGGTTTCGATTGGAGAGGAATCAGGACAGCTTGACGGCATGCTCGACAAATGTGCCACCTTCTACGAGGCAGAAGTCGACAATGCCGTGGACGGCCTGACTTCCATGATGGAGCCACTGATCATGGCGGTACTGGGTGTACTGGTAGGCGGACTCATGATCGCGATGTACATGCCCATTTTCCAGATTGGTGCCGTGGTTTGAGGCAAGGCAGGGCTGTATCGGGTATTTCCTGCGCAAGGCGCACCAATGAGCTATAGCGAACTTTTTGCCCTCTATCCGCTGCTTTTTCCACTTGTGGTGACACTGGTCGGCCTGATGGTTGGCAGCTTCCTCAATGTGGTCATTTACCGATTGCCCCTGATGATGGAAAGCCAATGGCGCAAGCAGTGCCATGAATTTCTTGATTTGCCCGCCCCGGAAGGGGAGGAACCGGAGACAGTTTTCAATCTTGCCAGACCCGGCTCGCACTGCCCGCAGTGCAAACACGCCATTGCCCCACTTGAAAACATGCCCGTGCTGAGCTGGCTGCTGCAGGCTGGTAAATGCAGACATTGCAATGCCCCCATCGGGATACGCTATCCACTCGTGGAAAGCGCAACAGCCCTTTTGTCTGTCCTGGTGGCAATCAAATTCGGTCCGGGCTGGCTTACAGCATTTTTACTGCTGTTTACCTGGGCGCTTGTGGTACTGACCATGATCGATATCGACCACCAGCTTTTACCCGACGACATCACCATTCCGCTTATGTGGATTGGTCTGATGATAAATACCCAGGGCATGCTTGTGGATCTGCAAAGCGCAGTAATCGGCGCTATTGCCGGTTACATGCTGCTGTGGACTGTTTACTGGCTGTTCAAGCTGCTTACAGGCAAGGAAGGAATGGGCTACGGCGACTTCAAACTGTTGGCAGCCCTTGGTGCCTGGATGGGCTGGCAGGTACTCCCTGCCATTATCCTGCTTTCCTCCCTGGTGGGCGCAGTAATCGGTATATCCCTGATTGTTTTCAGAGGTCAGGACCGTAACGTCCCCATCCCCTTCGGCCCTTATCTTGCCAGTGCCGGGTTCATTACCCTGTTATGGGGTGATACGCTTTCCGGCATGTTTTCCAGCTACCTGGCGTGAACCCGGTACTTTCCAGCGGAAGATCATTTGTGGTCGGCCTGACCGGCGGCATCGGCAGTGGCAAAAGTACTGTTGCAGGGCTCTTTGCCAACATGGGTATCAAAAGTATCGATGCTGACGACATCAGCCGCGCGCTGGTAGCAGCAGGCTCTCCGGTCCTCGGACAGATAGTCAATCATTTCGGCAAGGATGTACTGAAGGCCGATAACAGCCTGGATCGGCAGTCACTGAGACGCATTGTTTTCAGTGATCCCCGGGCACGTCAGTGGCTCGAGGGATTGCTGCATCCTTTGATCCGGGATGAAATTCTTGCGCAATTGAACAGTAGTAGTGATGCCTGGATTTTGCTGACAGCACCATTGTTGTTGGAGAATGATCTGGACAGTATCTGTAACCGCGTGCTGGTAGTCGACAGCCCGCCTGCGCTGCAAATAAGCAGAACCATGGACCGCGATTCAACAACTGAAGATGAAGTGAAGGCCATCATTGCAAGTCAGATGGACAGACAAAAGAGACTGGACAGAGCAGATGATTTCATCTGCAACGATGACACGCTTGCAGCTTTGGCAACAAAAGTAAAAAGACTGAAGGAGTTCTATGACCAACAAGCCGGGCACTCACATCAGGCAGGTTAACTGTCCTGTTTGTCAACGCATAGTGCCATGGACTGAAGCAGAAATATTCCGTCCTTTCTGCAGCAGGAAATGCCAGTTGATAGATTTCGGGGATTGGGCTTCGGAAAACTACAGCATCGCTGCTGATGAGCCTGAGCCGGATATGGAAATTGACCAGGATGAAGAACAGTGGTCAGGCAACTGATCCGCAGACTCAATTCATGGATCGAAGCACGGGTTTGATCACCCGGCCACTGCGCATGTCTGCAACAGCCTCATTGATCCTCTCTATCGGGTACATCTGCAACAAGGTATCGAAAGGAAAGACCCCCGCCTGATAATACGCCAGCAGTTGGGGTATGAAACCGGCTGGCACACTGTCTCCCTGGATAACTCCGGTAATTGTCCTGCCATGAAGCAGATGGGAACCGTCTATACAGATATCCTTCCCGCCACCACCGCTGTGAACACAGGTTCCCCTGTTGGCCAGGGATGCAAATGCTGCACGGATGATCGCGGGCATATTGGTGGTATCAACTGCATAATCAACACCCGCAGCGGATGTAATCCTGAGGATGCTGTCTGCCAGATCAGTGTCTACATTACTGTCAATAACATGGCTGGCTCCCAGCCTGATTGCCGTGGCAAGTCTCTCCGGATTCCTGTCAATTGCAATTACCGGATCCATGCCAGCTATTTTTGCTGCCATGACAGCACTGAGCCCCACATTACCCGCACCAAAAACTGCAATGGAAGTTGCAGGCGCCGGTTGCAGTACATTCAGGACAGCACCGGCACCAGTCTGGAAACCACAGCCCAACGGTCCCAGCAAAGATAGTGGCAGCTGTTTATCAACCCTGACCAGATTCCGTCGGGATACCAGCGCATGACTGGCAAAGGATGACTGCCCGAAAAAAGTCCCATGGATTTGTACTTCCGCATTCGAGAAAGCAGGCAGTCCGTGTAGTGGCTGGCAGGAAAATGACAGTTGTTGCCCCTGGTCACAATAGGCCGGATGACCAGTGCTGCACTGTCTGCAGCATCCACAGGAAGGGAATGACATGACCACATGATCACCAACCTCGATGTCGCCAGCTTCACTTCCCCTCTGCAGGACTTTTCCCGAGCCTTCGTGCCCCAGCACTACAGGCAAAGGGACACCTGCATAGCCCTGACTGACCTTGATATCCGTATGACAGATGCCGCTACCGGCTATCTCTACAAGCACTTCATCATGCAGGGGTTCACGCAGGCACAGTTGCTGCACACTGAAATCTGAAGACAGCGTATGGAGAACTGCGGCGGTAATGGTAGTAGACATTGATTCAGCAGTAACGTTTGCACAGGGCGGACACAATGGGTTCATTGGCCGCAGGAAAAGACAGTTTGTCGAGTTCAGGAATGCCTACCCAGGCAATTTGCTGACCTTCCCGGCCGGCGGGCTGTCCACTGAATGCTGTGACCAGCCATACATCCAGCATCACCCGTTTGTCGTCATAGTCATGGCAGGTTACCAACAGCGGTGAACTGTCATGGACTGTGATGCCCAGCTCTTCATGCAGTTCGCGTGCCAGCGCAGTTTTCACATCTTCTGCAGCCTCTACCTTGCCACCAGGAAACTCCCATAAACCACCCTGATGTTTATGCAGGGGTCTCAGCGCGAGCAGCACTTCATTACCGGAACCCAGGATGACACCTGCGGCGACATGGATGGTTTCACAGACTGTCAAGCTCCTCTCCATACTCAGGATCGGTAGTCAGCATTGATGCTGACATAGTCATGGGAAAAATCGCAGGTCCACAGGGTTTCCTCGTAGGCCCCTCTTCCAAGGTCTGTCACGATGCTGAACTCTGCCCTGTTCAGGACGGCCTGCCCGGCTTCTTCGGTATAGCCAGGCGCTCTTGCACCATCACTGACTATGCAGACATCATCAAGGTATATCTTCACCTTGCTGATATCCAGACTGTCCAGACCTGCGCGACCAAGGGCTGCAAG
>JAURLQ010000172.1 GCA_030831125.1 Gammaproteobacteria bacterium | reverse complement strand
CGACTTTGTGCGCCAGACCAACATGTCAACCGGCGGCATCATCAACCAGCGTGGTTCGGCGCTCGACAAGCTGGAATTCGTTCGCTCCGGAGACCAGATCGTCACCCAGCCTTTGAATTTCAGCGGTGTGGGTATCCTCAACGGTGGTTGCAACTGCTTTGCCGAGAACGAGCGGGACAAGAGCTGGGGAATGGATGCAGACAGTGCAGTACAGCAAGCCAACTACCGGCACAGCCTGTTCGGCAACTACGATTTCGAAGTCAACGAGAACCTGACGCTGTTTGCCCAGGGTATTTATGGTTTCGCAGGCGTACGTGGCCCCTGGTTCAACTCGATAGTACTCACGGGCGGTGCCTGGCAGGCTACAATCTTCCGGGAAAATCCCTTTCTGCCGCAGAATGTTCGCGACATCATGGATGCAGAAGGTCGCGACCGTTTCAACATGGGCTACAGTGGCCTTGCCCCCCGTGACCGTGACACACCATTGGGCAGTTACAGCGTCGAACAGAACGACGCACTGTATTCCGGCATGGCGGGCTTCGATTATGATTTTACCGATGGCGTGCTCGATGGATGGAACCTGAATGCCTATGCCCAGTATTCCGAAAACAACCAGGAGATGATCTTCAGGGATGGAGTCATCATGGGGCGCCTGCCATTGTCCCTGGATGCCGTTACGGATCCGGCTACCGGCGCAGTGGTGTGTCGTGCGGCACTGGTGAATCCGGGTACGTTCGGTGATTGCGTCCCGGTCAACATTTTCGGAGGTGTCGAAAGCGTGTCACCGCAGGCAGCCAGTTACCTGCTGGATGAAAAGGCAGTTGTGGCCTCCGACTCCGAACAGTTGTTCAGCGAGATTGTATTGAATGGCGAGCTGCACGAAGGCATCGGTGCAGGCCCCGTCATGATGGCGTTAGGTGCTTCCTACCGCAAGGATGAACTGCGCCAGTGGAAGAAGGACCTGCGCGACGAGTTCGTATATCTGAACGGCGTCAACACCGGTTTCCGCGGACTGATCCCGGAGAATCTGCCCAATGGAATGCCCGGCGTGCGTGCCGGCAGCGTGCCGGGTGGCTTTACCGGCAACTCCAGCCTTTCGAACGTGCTGTTCACGGGGTCATACCAGACTCCTGATACAGTGTTGACTGGTGGATTCTCTGTGAAGGAAGTGTTCGGGGAAATCGATGTGCCTTTGCTCGCTGATATGCCTTTTGCAGAGGCGCTGGACCTGAACATGGCCTATCGCTATGCCGAATACACCGGCTCGGGTGGTATCGATTCATGGAAGTACGGAATGAGCTGGAGCATTACAGACGAGCTGCGTGTGCGTGCAACCCGTTCCCGTGACGTACGCGCTGCAAACATACGTGAGCGTTTCGATGCCACTGCAGGTGGTGCGAATGTCAATGATCCGCTGTTCGGAAATGCCGTGATTGGCACCTCCAGCCGGACCGGTGGTAACCCGCTGGTGAATCCGGAGAAAGCCGATACCGTAACAGTGGGTATTGTGTGGCAGCCCGGTGGTGCACTGGAAGGCCTCGGTCTGTCATTCGACTGGTTCAATATCGACGTCAAGGATGCTTTGGGACAGTTGTCGTTCCAGAACATCGTCGATGGTTGCTATGTCCAGGGAGCCGCTGACCTGTGTCAATACATACTTCGTGACCCGTCTACCAACCAGATCACCCGAATCGACCGTCTGTTCATCAACCTGAGCCAACAGGTATTGACCGGCATTGATGTCGAATTGAACTATCAGCGTGAAGTAGATATTTTCGGCGGCGGTGAAACACTGGGACTGCGTATGTATGCAAGCCAGGTACGGGAGTTCTACAACCAGTTGCCGGGCGCTCCGCGTGACAACATCGGTCTGGAACAGCCGGAATGGCGTTTTCTCCCTGCATTGACCTACTCCAGGGGAGCGTTCCGCGCCTTCCTGCAGGGCCGCTATTTTGATGGCCGCACCCTGAACCGTAACTGGACCGAGGGTGTCAATATCGATGACAACAGCGTTCCATCCGTTACCTATGCGGACATGAACCTGAGCTACGAGATGGATATTGGAGAGCAGACCTACCGCTTGTCCTTCAATGCCACCAACCTGTTCGATCGTGCGCCTCCCCAGACTCCGGGCAACCCCGGTTTTGTGGGTGGCACCGGCGGACCGAGCACGGGACTGTATGACACTGTAGGACGCACCTACACCGTTGGTGCAAGAGTCGCTTTCTGACGCTTGTGTTGACAGTAAAGTTGAACTTGATCGGGCCAGGTAACTGGCCCGATTTTTTTTGGGGCAAATCAATTCAAAGGGGTCAGAGCAGGCTGCCTGTGTAGCTGGCTACCCGGCAGTCCTGCGCGGCCTGATGCCTTTGCTTCTGCAAGCCTGCAGCGTTTCAGCCTTTGCGGGCAGCCGCCTTGCGTGCGTCTTTCATGGCTTTGTCGATGGTGCCGATCAAGGTATCCATCGATCGCTGTTACGAAAATCAGGCATAAAAAAAAAGGCCACGTGTTTTGCACGTGGCCTTCTGTTTCGGGCAGGATAAGGCTTATTTTCTTGCCGCTGCTGCCGCTGCTTTCTTTTCCTTCTCCTTGGCGATTACGGTTTCTGCCACGTTGTTCGGACACTGACTGTAGTGCGAGAACTCCATGGAAAACTGGCCGCGACCGGAGGTCATGGTACGCAGGGTGCTGATATAGCCGAACATTTCGGCCAGTGGCACGCTGGCCTTGATACGAACTCCGGCGTTGGTTTTTTCCTGGTCCTGGATCATGCCGCGGCGGCGGTTCAGGTCACCAATGACATCACCCACGTTGTCATTGGGGCTGAACACGTCAACTTTCATGATGGGTTCCAGCAACTGCGGACCGGCCTTGGGCATGGACTGACGGAAGGCAGCTTTGGCTGCAATTTCAAATGCAATGGCCGAGGAGTCCACGGCATGGTAGCCGCCGTCGTAAAGTTCGATTTCCACATCAAGCACCGGGAAGCCCGCCAGCGGACCTGTGTTCATCATTGACTTGAAGCCTTTTTCCACAGCGGGGAAGAATTCCTTCGGTACATTACCGCCCACAACCGTACTTTTGAAGGTCAGTCCGGTATTGGCCTCACCAGGACGTATCCGGTAGTCGATCTTGCCGTACTGGCCAGAACCGCCTGACTGTTTCTTGTGGGTGTAGGAGTCTTCGATTTCTGTCGTGATGGTTTCCCGGTAGGCCACCTGTGGCTGTCCTACGATCAGTTCAACACCGTAGGTACGTTTGAGGATGTCTACCTTGATGTCGAGGTGCAGTTCGCCCATGCCCTTGAGGATGGTTTCGCCTGAATCCTGATCGGTTTCAACCCTGAATGTGGGGTCTTCTGCCACCAGTTTGCCAATGGCGATACCCATTTTTTCATTGGCGCCCTTGTCTTTGGGCTGTACAGCGATGGATATCACCGGTTCGGGGAATACCATCGCTTCCAGCGTACACTCGTGTTTCGGGTCGCACAGGGTGTGGCCGGTCTGGACGTTTTTCATGCCTACGATGGCGATGATGTCGCCGGCTTCTGCGTGGGACAGTTCGGTCCGCTCGTCAGCCTGCATTTCAACCATACGACCGATACGTTCTTCCTTGCCGGTAAAGGAGTTCAGAATTGTGTCTCCCTTGTCGAGTGTGCCTGAGTAAACACGTACGAAAGTCAGGGCACCGAAGCGGTCGTCCATGATCTTGAAGGCCAGGGCGCGGAAAGGCTCGTCGGCTGACACGATGGCAAATTTACCGTTCGGGTTGCCTTCTTCGTCGGTCAGCGGCTGAGGATCCACTTCATGCGGAGCAGGCAGGTAGTCGACAACGGCATCAAGCACCAGCTGGACACCTTTGTTCTTGAAGGCCGAGCCGCAATAAGTGGGGAAGAATTCCAGATCACGTGTACCTTTCCGGATGCAGCGCTTGATGTCTTCGACAGAAATTTCCTCACCTTCAAGGTAGCTGGTCATTACGTCGTCGTCCATTTCAACAGCAGTTTCGATCATCTCGGCACGGTATTTTTCAACCAAGTCGACCATGTCGGCGGGCACTTCCTCGATATTGTAGTTTTCAGGCTGTCCGGAGTCGTCCCAGACATAAGCCTGGCGGGTCAGCACATCGACCACACCCACGAAAGTGTCCTCAAAGCCGATAGGCAGGGTCATGACCAGGGGCTTGGCACCCAGCACTTTCCTGATCTGGGCAACAACCTTGAAAAAATCGGCTCCGATACGGTCCAGTTTGTTGACAAAGATCAGGCGGGCAACCCTGGAGTCGTTGGCATAGCGCCAATTGGTCTCTGATTGCGGCTCAACACCACCGGAGCCGCAGAATACGCCGATACCGCCATCGAGTACTTTCAGGGAACGGTACACTTCCACGGTGAAATCAACGTGGCCAGGGGTATCGATGACATTGAAGCGGTGCCCTTTCCAGGAGCAGGTTACAGCTGCAGACTGGATGGTGATGCCGCGCTCGGCTTCCTGCTCCATGAAGTCGGTAGTGGATTCTCCTTCGTGTACCTCACCGATCTTGTGGATTTTGCCGGTAAGTTTCAGGATGCGCTCGGTAGTGGTGGTTTTGCCAGCGTCTACGTGAGCGAAAATGCCAATATTTCGGTAAAGATTCAGGTCAGCCATGGGGTTTGTCGTCTTCAAGTTGCTTATATCAAGAAAAATAGGCGCGGACGATACGCGAGACTGAAGAGAAAATCAAAGGGAATCAAGTCAAAGGGGGGTAGGGTCGTAGCTGAGAATAAAGGGGGGTAGAGTACTTGATCCTGCTTTCGTGAATTTGTACCAGCAATCAAATTGGAAGAATCAAGTACTCTGACCCCTTTATTCTTCTGCCTCCCCCGGATTCCGGACTTGTCTGCAACAGCCGTGCTCTGTAACTTACCGGCACTGAACTGTGGTCGGTTTACCTGACAGATATCTGGAGTAAATATGCGTTTATCAATCAGCCTGCCGTACCTGACTTTGGCCTGCCTGTCAGTCCCGATGACTGTCCATGGGCAGTCGAGCCCGGTTATGGTCGATATATCCCCATGTCTGTCTATTACCGATAACCAGGCCAAATTTGGCTGCTATGCCGAGCTTGAAGCCAGAGTAAGGGCAGAAATGGACAGTAACGTATCCAACCCGGCAACTGTTGCCCCTACGGTAACAGCGGAGACTCCAGCCCAGGCACCATCAGCTGTGGCAGAGTCTCCAGGCAGAGCAGCCCCGGCTGCAGAAGCTGAACCTGAAATAGCCGACACTTCCGAGCCATCACCAGCAGTTGAAGAATTCGGGCGGCAGACACCAGTGCAGGCTGCCAGGGTACAGGCCAGCGAAGAAGGTGAGGAAGAACTGCGGGATACCATTGCCAGTCTGCAGGAGCGGGAACCAGGTCGCTGGTTGTTCACGCTTGCCGGTGGGCAGGTCTGGTATCAGGTCAACAGTCAGCGCATGAATTTCAGGAAAGGGGATGAAATCAGGATCTATCCTTCACCCATTGGCAGTTCGTGGCGTATGGGCCGGGCATCAGGAGCTGAAGTGGGATTCATCCAGGTGGCAAGAGTTCGTTGAGTACCGCCCCGCCCTGATTTTGTCCAGCCTCAACCAACAGTACAAAAAAAAGCAGGGCCAGTTTCCTGGCCCTGCCTTGTCTTGCTTTCAGTCTGTTTACAGCCTAGAAATTGGCGGTAATACCAGCATACATTCTGCGACCAATAGCGTCGTAGAAGCCTGGCAGGGTGGTACCTGCACCTGAAGTAGGTCTGTTTCCGGCAAAGTTGGTCTGACGACCTGTGATCACCGCATCGGTGTCAAACAGGTTGTCGATACCAAGACGGAACATGATCTTGTCGCTGTACTGCCATGATGAGGTGAAATCGAAGATATGGTAGGTATCTTCTGCACCCACAAATGGAGAACCGTTGCTGCCGGCGATTACTTCCTGGGCCGCAATGGCTTCAGGCAGATATCTCCAGCGCAGACCGAAGTTCCATGCATCCAGACTGTAGCTGAAGTTACCGAAGAAACGGTAGTCAAACGCACCCTGGTTCAGTGATGTGTCTGCTCCCGGTCCGAGTGAGCCTTTCCACTCATACACAGGAGAGTTCGGTGAAGCCTGGGTCTGGAACTTCGTGGTGAAGTTCATCATCATGCTTACACCCAGACTGCCTGGCAGGTCCATGCCCAGGGTGGTCAGTTCGCCGTTCCAGTTCAACGCAAGGTCTACACCACTGATTTCAGTAAAACCGGTGTTGTTGTAGCTCACGTCAACAGCCTGCATGCCACCGGAAGTGGGGTTACGCGTAATGCGCTGACAGGCAGGATGGTTAATGGAAGCACTCGGGTTGGTGCCGGCACCAAGACATTCAAGATAAACCGTAATGCCGCCTTCGACAGCAATCATGTCTTCAATCTTGATCTGGTACCAGTCAAGAGTACCAGTGATACCGCTCAGTAGTTCATTGCTTGACTGGGACTGGTAAACGAAACCGGCAGTCCAGGTGCTTGCTTCTTCCGGGTTCACCTGCGGATTACCGATGGCGTTGACGAACCAGGTTGCGCCCGATCCACTGGGAATTGGCGTAGAAGGGTCGTAATAGTTCTGTGCACCTTCCAGACCCATCAACTGCTCGCACAATCCACGTGTTCTGGCAGCGTCCGGGTTCTGGGCCGGGTTGGCACCAATGGCCAGCAGGGAGTTCCGACCGCAGGGATCACCTACGTTGAAGCCCCAGGTCTGGCTGCGAGCCTGGAACATTTCAGCAATGTTCGGGGCACGTGAGGCCAGCTGATAACCACCACGGAAGCGGACTGAATCGTTGATACCCCAGTCAACCAGTATCTTGTAGGTATCAATACCGCCCTGCAGTTCGTAATCGGAATATCTGTATCCGAGTTCGAGATTCAAATGCTCAATACCCGGTACACCAGCGATAACAGGTACCAGCAACTCACCATAGATCTCGTCTACGGAAGTGGAACCGGCAGTGTTGTCGGCAGGGAAGGTACCCATGCTCAGATCCAGAAAGGAATTCTGGGTGGTCAGGGTGTCGAACTTGTAGAAGTAGTTGTTGCGACGCCACTGATAACCGGCTGCAAAACGTGCTTCACCGGCGGGCAGGTTCATCAGATGTCCCTGCATGTTCATTTCCACATAGTCCTGCTGCATTTCAGCATTGTTCTGCAGGTCTACCAGGAACACATCCAGACAGTCTTCAGTTACATTATTATGTGGACGGAAGATCGGCACGCCGGAAGTACATTGTGCTATACCGCCACTGAAGCCGTTGCCGTAGGGGTTACCCTGACGGTTGAAGCCCTTGCCATAGTTGGGTGAAGTTACCAGAGCACGATAACGTTCCAGACCGGCATAACCATCCAGGTTGAGGATAGTGGTTGATTTGCCGCTGGCACCCACGATGTCGAAAGTACCATCGATGGCTGGCAGATCGCCTTCAAGGCCCATCTGCAGCTGCCATGTGTCGGTTTGGGTGTCGATCAAACGTGGTGAACCCAGATCCCACAGTGCATAGTCCAGAAAATGGTTCATTTTCCAGTCGGCTTCAGGATTCACGCGCGAGTCGAGCAGTGCGTTGAGTTCCGGAGGAGTAGGGAAGGCTTCTGATTTGCTACAGCCGCCAATCGGTGCGCAGTTCAGACCGATATTGCCGCCTGCCTGATAGGACACTACTGTAGTGCCGTCAGCATTGAGGGAAGGCGCATATACACCATCACCGTGCGGGATAGGCGCCTGCCAGCCACCGACAGCCGGTGACCACTGCCACAACTGGCGAACCTTGGCCTGCACGTTGGTGGTCTGGACAAAAGCTTCAAGTCCATCAGCAATTTCATAATGTGCGCGGGCGAACATGGAATGACGCTCCAGCGGAACATTGGCCTTGTGGCCTATAATGTTTTCCTCGAGCTCTCCCTGTTCATCGATTTTCCTGTACGGATAACCGTTGTAGTCCAGCGGACCGTCATAACGATACATACCGTTGGTAGAACCGGGACCCTGTGGTGAGGAGTTGCCGAAACCGGCCGCACCAGTGAACAGGGTGAAGGAACCGCTGTCTTCATTCCAGCGCACGTTGCCCTGGATCGCGCCACCGGCATTCCTGAGAACGGTGCCGGCTTTTGCTGCACTGAATATGGCATCTATGGCTGCACCGGAGGGACGGTTGGTTGCTTCAATCTGGTAATAGTCAGCTGAAGTGAAAGACTGGGTACCGGGAACACTCGGGTCACGCAGGCCGTCAAGATAGAAATCGGTATAGATACGATCAACAGCCTGACGATTGGCGTATTCAAAACCCATCATCACGTTACCGCGACCATCGGCAAAGTTGGCGCCGAACAGGCCTGACAACTGGGCTTCACCTGCATGCGCACCATCTACCATGGCGCCATACTGGGCATTGAATGTGGCGCCTTCAAAATCCTTTTTGAGGATGAAGTTCACCACACCGGCTACAGCATCAGCACCGTACACGGAAGATGCACCACCAGTGATTACTTCAACACGCTGGATTGCAGCGGCTGGAATGGAGTTGAGGTCGACAGCCATGGTGGCATTGACCGGGGTTGCCCTGCGTCCGTCAATCAGGACCAGGTTACGGTTGGGAGCGAGGCCCCTGAGGCTGAGTGTGGCAGCGCCAGCAGTCAGGGTTGCGCCGGTATTGATCAGCTCGCCGTCAGCGATGTTGGTGAACTGCGTTGCTGCAGGCACGAACTGGGGCATCTGGTTGAGCGTGTATTCCAGCGCCATGGCGCTGTCTTCTTCAATGGTTTGTGCGTCAATGGTCTGGATGGGGCTGTTTGCCTGGAAGTCATTCCTGACAATGCGTGATCCGGTGACGGTTATTTCCTCAAGTTCAGCTCCGCTATCCTGGGCGTAAACCGGTACTTGTACTATCGCAGCAAGAGCCGCAGCTACGGATGTAGCGAGCACTCTTTTCCTTCGAAGGTTTGTGTGTGTAAACATTATTCCCCCTTTTACGGTTATGTTTATCTGGTTGAATGACTTCCGGAAACGAAAATCTTATCGATCTTTACACATAGTGGCCATGTTGTCGAAGTTGTGGTCAGTTTTTTTGAAATTAACAAGCCAAAAAAAAGTTGACATAATTCTGAAAATGTATTTTAAAAAAACTGTTGGTCCTTGATGCTCACTTTCTTGCTATCAAAAGGCTATTATCTGACGCTTTTTCAATGCCAGGCGCAGGCAATTTACCCGGAGGTCAATAATGGTTACCTTTCGGGTTTGTAACGCAGAATACAGAGAGCAGATCCTTGTCCGAAACAGATGAACAGACCCGCATTTCCGAAGAGCTGAGTGCTCTGGCAAGGGCAGTCAGACAGGGCAGAGTGGATGCCTTGCATAGCCTCGGGCTGCGACTGTTGCTGGGCGATCGGGCTCCACTCAGGCCTGCAGACGGCATCAGCATGCTGAACGAGGCCACCCGGAAAGGGCATGCAGATGCGCCGGCCGTGCTCAGTATCCTGCATGCGCTTGGTATTCATGTTGAGCAGGGCTGGAACCATGCTCTGGCACTGATGGCGGTTTCAGCTGAAAGGGGGAATGCACTGAGCCGTGAACAGATCACCATTCTGGCCGGGGTGCCGGTAGATTCACCCCAGGACAGCAAATCGCTGATTGGCAGCATTGATCTGCAAAAGTGGGTAGCTCCGCCACAAGCTGTTACCGTGAATGAAGATCCCCTGATCCGCGCCTATGAATCCTTTGCTTCACCAGAAGTCTGCAACTGGCTGATACGCAGATCCAGAGACCGACTGGCACCTGCAGCCGTCTATGACGCAGTATCAGGAAAGGTTACCCACAACAGCACAAGGACCAACACAGTGGCCATATACAATCTTGTGGAAACTGACCTGTTGCAGTTGCTGGTGCAGGGCCGCATGGCAGTGTGTACGGGTGTGCCTTTCAGACATTTTGAGGCGTCTTCAGTATTGCATTATGAAGTGGGTCAGGCCATTCATAACCATTTTGATTTTATCGACCCTGCCTCTCCCAACTATGAACAGCAGATCCAGACCCAGGGGCAGCGGATTATCACCTTTCTTTTGTACCTCAATGACGATTACGAAGGCGGGGAAACTGCATTTCCGGAACTGGGGATTTCACACAAGGGCAAAGCCGGGGAGGGCATGTATTTTGTCAATGCCCTGCCTGATGGCGGACCTGATGTCCGTACCCTTCATGCAGGTGTTTCACCCACTCAAGGGGAAAAATGGGTGGTTTCCCAGTTCATCAGGAATCGCAGGGTATTCTGATAACATCAGGCAGACTCAGACAGCAGGGGAAAACCATGTCCGGAAAATACACATTCCCGATATTTGCAGCCATTGCAGGAATGGCTGCAACTGCACAGGCTCATCATGGTCTGGCCAATTTTGATCTCAACACCGATATCACGGTTGAGGGTGTGATCGCCGATATTGCCCTGATCAATCCGCATTCGTGGATATACGTGGATGTGCCAGACGACAATGGTGGCACTACGCAGTGGAAATGCGAATTACGTGGCGGCACGGTGCTGCGGCGTTCCGGCTGGTCGAAGGCTTTGTTCGAGATTGGCAGTGATGTGACCATCACCGGGTCACCGGATCGTTTTGAAGAAAATACCTGCTACATGGGCACCATTTTCTTCGCCAACGGCACTCGCATGGATCGTTATGGGCAGCTGGTAGAAGCCGAAAAGGCCATCAGACAAGGTATCGAGATGAAACGCCTTGCCAATGGTGTGCCTGATATCAGTGGCGACTGGGCAGCAGAACAGGTGGTCATGACCGACCCACGAGGGCTGGAAGGCACTCTGGTTCCTCTGAGTGTTGCCGATGCTTTTAATCCCGGTGAACTGCCCAGGGGAGGCCGTGCCTTCCAGGGTTCACGGGGAACACCCGAGTCACTCTCAGATGATCCGCTTGGCACCACCTGGCGTTTTGCCCCGGTCATGCCGCTGACTGAAGCCGGTATTGCAGCGGTAGCAGGCTTTGATGGTGGGTCTACCGATAATCCGCGGCTGAACTGTGAGAGCACCAACATCCTGTTCGACTGGAGCTTCGATAACCCGATCAACCGCATTGAGCAGAGAGAAGATGAAGTGCGTTTGCTCTACGGGCTCATGAATATGGAACGCACCATCCATCTGGATGAATCGGTATTCCCTGCCGATATTGAACCAGGCCGAGAAGGGTATTCGATTGGTCGTTGGGAGGACGACGTGCTGGTAGTACAAAGCACCGCATTCCTGGCCGGCATTCTGTCTGCCGATACCTCCACGCCGCACAGTGAGCAGTTCAGCGTAACAGAACGCTTCCATATCGATCCGGACAACGGCGCACTGGTGCGCGAGTACGAAGCAGAGGACGGCAAGTACTGGGCCGGTACCTATCGTGGGCGTGACACCCTGTATGTTTCAACCATTCCTTATGAAACCTATGGTTGTGATGACAGGTCCTTTCATACTGATATGCTGGAATAAATCAGAATCAAAGGGTCAGGGAACGCAGCCTGAAAGTTCGATTACTGGACATGAATTCCCCAAGCCATGCTGCGACACGCGGTAAATACATCCGTGTAGGCTTGACGCCAGCCCGCAAGCGGGTCCAGCCACCCGCAAGGCGGGTGTCGTTCCACAATGCTGCAAGCTGCGCTTGCAATGCGCCTTGTTCCACCCCTGCT
>JAURLQ010000023.1 GCA_030831125.1 Gammaproteobacteria bacterium | reverse complement strand
GAAGCCATCAGTCGCATGGAAAAACTCGAGGCAGTGGAAGGGCACATTACCAGGATCCGGGTGTTCAGACTGGATTCCTGAATTTGTAATGAATCAGATGTCGTGTTGGGGCGCGCATGACAGTGCTCCCGTCCTTGAAATGAATATTCAGGCGTAATCAACTAACCCGCCAACAATCAAAAGAGTAAAGAAGTGAAATACATCAGTACCAGAGGCAAAAGCCCTGAAGCAGGTTTTGAAGATGTGGTTCTTACCGGTCTGGCGCCGGACGGTGGACTCTACATTCCCGCATCGCTGCCGCACATCAGTGCCGATCAGTTGCAGGCCTGGAAATCCCTGTCTTATGCAGAACTTGCCTTTGAGGTAATTCGTCTCTTCGTGGACGGCGAAATTCCCGACAATGAACTGCGCAGCATGATTGACGACAGCTATGCCGCCTTCAGTCATCCCGATGTTGCCCCGCTCAAATACCTCTACGACAACCAATGGGTGCTTGAGCTTTACTGTGGTCCTACGCTGGCATTCAAGGATTTTGCACTGCAGCTTTTGGGCAGACTTCTCGACTATTTCCTGAGCAGGCGCAACAAGCATGTGGCGATACTGGGGGCCACTTCAGGAGACACCGGTTCTGCCGCCCTGGAAGGTTGCAGGCATAGCAGTTTTGTAGACCTGTTCATTCTGCATCCCTACAAGCGCGTGTCTGAAGTACAACGCAGGCAAATGACCACCGTGCCAGGTAGCAACGTGAACAATATTGCCATTGAAGGCAACTTTGATGACTGCCAGCAGATAGTGAAACAGGCTTTTGCAGACCAGAGCTTCCTGCCAGAAGGTTATAGCCTGGCTGCAGTCAACTCGATCAACTTTGCCCGTATCATGGCGCAGATTGTTTACTATTTTTATGCAGGACTGAAATTCTTGGATGACCATGAGGGCGTTTCATTTTCAGTGCCCACCGGCAACTTTGGCGACATCTATGCAGGCTATCTGGCCAAGCAGATGGGGCTGCCGGTAAAACAACTGGTCATAGCCACCAACCGTAACGACATCCTGCATCGCTTCATCAGTGGCAACCGCTATCACAAGACAGCGCTTGAGCCTTCACTGTCGCCCAGCATGGACATCATGGTGAGCAGCAACTTTGAGCGTTACCTGTTCGATCTGTTCCAGGGCGATACTGATCGCGTAACCAGTTTCGTTACCGGCCTTGGCAACGAAGTACAACAGGTCACAGAAGCGGAATGGAGCAGGGCGCGGGAACATTTCGACAGTTTCAGTGTGGATGACGACATGACCTGCAGCACCATCAGGGATGTTTGGGACAAAACGGGATTTCTGATCGATCCCCATACTGCAACCGGTGTCAAAGCTGCTGCCGAATGTGATCGGGATGTGAACATTCCGATGATTACGCTGGGCACTGCCCATCCGGCAAAGTTTTCAGCGGCAATTGAAAAGTCTGGACTGGATACACCCACACTTCCGCCGGCTATGGCAGATTTGTTCGAGCGTGAGGAACGCTACACTGTGTTGCCCAACAGCCTTGATGATGTAACGGCATTCATGCAGGAAAAACTGGGACAAGTGTGACAGGCGTCCTTGTCAGATTACGCTGCACCAGATCTGTGGGCGCAGGGGTCGGCTTGCCGACCCGGCGATGGTGAAATCTTCAAACCAATCTGATGCTGGTAAATGGGCGCAAATGCGCGCCCCTACAGGATATCTGTGTTGGAGCCGCGGACCCAGACACCGCAGACTCAGAATTCATTCGCGCCGGTAAGGGCTACATCGAATTCCATACGCTGCTGATTACGCATGGTCACTACCTTGACCCTGTCACCCGGAACATGATTTTCCAATACGTTGTAAAGATCATCCATGTTACGTACAGGGTTGCCATCCATTTCCACAATCACATCACCCAGAACATATTCACCACGGCGATTCTGCTGTAGTCCAATCATACCGGCATTGGCAGCAGGTTGCCCCTGCAAGGCTTCAACCACAAGCACACCGGTAATACCGCGTTGACGTGCCCAGGTATCGGGTGCCGACTGTATGCCAAGCGTGGGACGCACCACTTCGCCATACTGCTCAAGTTGTGGAATGACGGTTTTCACCGTGTTCACAGGTATCGCAAATCCGATGCCTGCGCTTGCGCCGCTGGGGCTGATTATCTGGGTATTCACGCCTATAAGCTGCCCCATGGAATTGAGCAAGGGACCACCGGAGTTGCCGGGGTTGATGGATGCATCAGTCTGGATTACATCGCGTATCTTACGGTTGGTAAGCGAATTGATTTCCCGGCCAAGTGCGCTGACCACACCTACTGTCATGGTGGTGTCCAGCCCGAAAGGGTTGCCAATGGCAATAACCTTGCGGCCCACTTCCAGTTCCGAGGAGTCTCCCAGTGGCAGTGGTACCAGTTTGTCTGGTGGAGCCTGGATCCTGAGCAAGGCGAGGTCCTTGTCAGGTTCCAGTCCCACCACCTCTGCATCCCAGCTACTCTGGTCCTGCAGTGTGATCGTAATGCGCCGGGCATTCTGGATAACATGAAAATTGGTCACTATGAGACCTTCTTTGTTCCAAACGAAGCCGGTGCCTGAACCCTGAGGAATTTCCTGGACGTTCAGATTGAAATAGTCGCGGCGGAAAGTACTGTTGGTAACATACACAACAGAAGGGCTGGCTTCGCGGAAAATCTCTATATTGTTGGCTTCGTCTTCAGTCTGGAAACTGAGGTAGTCCGGGGCCGATTGCGTGAACGGTGCCAACAGGCTCAGCAGGAGCCCCAGAAGGCCAGTACCGAGGAGCGTCAATTTCACTTGATTAGTCATGTTTGGCATCTATCCTGAATACTGATGGATTGAACACAAGCGCCGGTATATTCAAACTGGCATACTACTTCGGCAAGGTTGTTGCCCTTAAGTTCCGGAAATTGAACCGGATTGCATAAGCTTTCCGTAAAAATGGATATCACCATTGCCTTGCCTTTGAAGGTTCGGCTTGAAAAACAGGAATTTTTCCTGGTTTCAAATCCGGAGCAGGATTCCGGTCGGTGATAGAATCCATTATCGTGTGCCGCGCCGACACCTGCTGTGTTGTAGTAGATAGGGGCAGTCAGGCTGGTTATCAAGGCTCAGGAACTCTTGATGCAAATTAAAGGATTTGAGAGCGCCACTTCCAATGGGACTGTGCTACCCCCGGAAAATCTGGACGGGCTCATAGGCAGGGCTATTCTCAAATATGGTGATGCGCCCGCTTACATTTGTATGGGTGCAAGACTTTCATTCCGTCAGCTTGATGATCTGAGCGACTGCTTTGCAGCCTGGCTAATGCATGTTGCCCGTCTTGAACCGGGCACCAGGGTGGCAATCCAGTTGCCTAATCTTTTGCAATATCCAGTGGTGGCCCTGGGCATTCTCAAAGCCCGAATGGTGATTGTAAACATCAATCCCTTGTACTCATCACGCGAAATTCATTTTCAGTTGCAGGATTCCGGTGCAGCTGTGCTGGTGGTATTTGCCAACACAGCACACAGCGCAGCAGCAATTGCGCAAGATACCGATGTACGCCATGTTGTGGTAACGGAAGCAGGCGATCTGCACAATTTTCCTGATCGCCAGATTATCAATACAGGTGCACGCCTGCTGAATCGCTACAAACCATTTTCCTTTGCAGATCAGCATGCTTTTATGCAGATAATCAAGGAAGGGCGCAATGCACTGCTGACCAGGGCCATTGGCGATGTGGTTAATGCACCAGATGATCTCGCACTGCTGCAATATACCGGTGGAACCACTGGCATCGCCAAAGGCGCCATGCTCACGCACGCGAATCTCTTAAGCAATATTGGACAACTGGAGGCATTGCTTGATGAAGACTGTCCGGGCGTTGGCGCAATCATGCTCGGTCCCTTG
>JAURLQ010000171.1 GCA_030831125.1 Gammaproteobacteria bacterium | reverse complement strand
TGGCAAGCATTTGACGAACATTTCACAGGAGTGGCGCTTGAACTGCAGCCTGCCAGCAGTTTCACCAAAATCGAGAAAGCGCCAAGGCTTTCATTCACGTCATTCTGGAAAGGATGCCAGGGTCTTTGGGGTGCACTATGCCAGATCCTGTTCTTATCGCTGCTCCTGCAGGTATTTGCACTTTCCCTTCCGTATTACACACAGCTATTCATAGACGATGTCGTAGTCAGTGCAGACAGGTCCCTGCTGAAAATTCTGGCGGCAGGTTTTCTGATGGTGGTGCTGGCAAGGAGCCTTACCGAGTTGCTCAGATCATGGGTGGTTATGCATCTGGGTAATAACCTGAGTCTGGGATTTGGCACATCCCTGTGCAGACACCTGCTGGCACTGCCGCTGGACTGGTTCCAGGACAGGCATCTGGGAGACATTGTTTCCCGCTTCGGTTCCCTGACCAGGGTGAAGGATTTCATGACCTCCGGGCTGGTGGAAGTGATAGTTGATGGTCTTATGGTGATTGGCACTCTGATACTCATGTTTGTCTACAGCACACAGTTGACCTTGATTGCACTTGCAGGTGTGTTCATCTACGGCGGATTGCGTCTGCTGATGCATCGGCAACTGCGTGCGCGCAACAATGAACAGATTCATGCCAGTGCAATTGAAAACAGCCTGTTCATGGAGAATGTCAGGGCCTTGCAGGGGATACGCATGTTTGGCAGGGAGGCAGACAGGCTCGCCAGCTGGCAGAACACCTATACAGATGTCATCAATGCCGGTGTCAGGGTGCAGTGGCTGGGTATCTATACAAAGTTTGCGCATGGCCTGCTGATGGGCAGTGAGAACATTCTGTTGCTGATGCTTGGCGGCATGGCTGTGCTGGACAACAACCTGTCAGTAGGCATGCTCATGGCCTACATGAGTTTCAAGGATCAGTGCTATACAAGAGTGTTTGGTCTGATCGACAAATTGTGCGAGTTCAGGCTTCTGGAACTGCATCTCGAAAGATTGGCGGACATAGCACTTGAGAAAACGGAAACCGGTGTCCAGGGGCAGGGATTGCCCCTGACCCACGACAGCAATGGGCTCTGTCTTGAGGCACGGGATCTGGGTTTCCGTTTCCAGGGTGAAGACCGATGGCTGTTCCGTCATCTGGATCTTGTAATCGAGCCTGGCGAATCCGTCGCAATTGTTGGTCCGACCGGTTGTGGCAAATCCACACTCTTGAAAATTCTGCTGGGCCTGCGCAAGGCGGAAGAAGGGCAGCTGCAAATGGCAGGCACATCGCTGGAACAGATAGGACTGCATGACTGGCGTGCCAGTATTGCCGGTGTATTGCAGGACGATGTGGTGCTTTCTGGCAGTCTGCTCGAAAACATCACATTCTTCGACCCGGAACCTGATCTTGCACGTGTGGAAGAAGCCGCATCGCTTGCAGCAATTGCCCATGACATCCATGGTTTCCCCATGCAGTACAATACGCTGGTGGGCAGCATGGGAGCTGCGCTTTCAGGTGGACAGATCCAACGACTGTTACTGGCACGGGCGCTATACAGAAAACCCCGTTTGCTGATTCTGGATGAGGCAACCAGTCATCTGGATATTGCGACGGAAAGGCAGGTGAACGACTCGATTCGCAACATGGGGGCCTCAAGGCTGCTGGTTGCACACAGACCGGACAGCATACTGCTTGCCGACCGGATACTGGTACTTGACTCTGGTGGGCTGTTGCCAATATCCCATGAGCGCTTCATGACTGTGTCAGGTTCAAGAGGCCGGGCAGCCTGACAGGAAATTGATGGCTGCACACTTGCCTGTTTGTGCTTTCCCACGTTACGCTGACCGCAGGTTGTTAAGAATTTTATCGTGAGAGCATGAAGCCATTGCAGATTTACATCAGGTGCCTGCTGGCACTGAGTCTGTTTTTGTCGCTGGGTTTTCCGGTTTCCCTGCAGGCTCAGCAATGCAGAACTCCGGACAGCACCATGTTGTGGGAAGTGACATCTCCCTCACTCGCTACCAGAGGGGCGAAAGTCCATCTGTTCGGTTCTGTTCATGTAGGCAAACCAGACTTCTATCCACTGGACGAACCAGTGGAACGACTGTTCAGGGAGGCAGACAAGCTGGTGTTTGAGGTGGATCCCACCACTGCATCCGATCCGCAGCTGGCCTTCCGGATGCAATTGCAAGGCATGATTCCTGCCGGGCAGACACTTGATACAGTTGTTTCCCCCCGTACACTCACAGACCTGCGTATCGTGCTCGACAAACTCGGCATACCCATGGTCAATTTCTTGACGATGAAGCCCTGGATGATTACGCTGATGTTGACCAATCTACAGGTAGGGGCGATGGGCTACGATGCCAATTGGGGCCTGGAATCCTGGTTTGTCAGAAACATGACACCGGGGACCTCAATAATGGAACTGGAAAGCCTCCAGAAGCAAGTTGATCTGCTTGATGCCCTGGATCCTGATGCCTTCCTCGGGTACTCATTGCGGGAGTTCGACGCTAACGAAGCCCTGCTGAATGAACTGGTGCATGCCTGGTCCTGTGGCGATCATGAACGATTGCAGACGGTTCTTGCATCGGCTGAAGCATCTGATGACTTCACGCCTGCAGAAGAGGCACTCGCGGAAAGACTGCATGAGCAGTTGTTCACGCGCAGGAATGAGAAGATGACTGAACGCATCGTGGCACTGACCTCCTCAGGTGCAGAGTCCTGGTTTATCGTGGTCGGGGCAGGTCATCTGCTCGGGGAAGACAGTATAATCGGTATGCTGCAAAAACAGGGATATATCATCCATGCTGTCAGCAGTAAGGGGCCTTGATACCGGGTCATCAGGTTATCTGATTGTGGTATCCTGCAAGGCTTTGAATCATTGTCATTTTGCCTTACCCTTTATTGGCCCTGGATGGGGGCATGACTGACTTGTTGACAGCCATTTTGCGATACACTTTTGGAGCCGGGAGAACAGTGTGCTGATTGGAGTTTTGCGAGAAACCGCACCGGAAGAAACGCGGGTAGCGCTGACCCCGGAAACGGGCAAAAAATTGGTCGGCATGGGCTACAAGGTCAGAATGGAAAGTGGTGCAGGACTTGCCGCCATGTTTGTGGACAGCGCCTATTCCGAGGCGGGCGTTGAAATCTGTTCCTCTGCGGCTGCTGCTGTTGCCGAAGCCGAAATCATCCTGAAAGTAGTAGCTCCTTCCAGTGAAGAAGTCGCCCTGATGAAAAAGGGTGCGCTGGTACTCGCCATTTTTGCCCCGCATCTGAATGAATTCCTGCAGTTATATGCAGATGCAGGTCTGCGTTGTCTGGCAATGGAACTGATTCCGCGAACTACGCGGGCCCAGAGCAGTGACATTCTTTCCTCCCAGGCAAACGTAGCCGGCTACAAGGCTGTATTGATGGCAGCCAATGCCTATCAACGCATGATGCCCATGCTTATGACAGCAGCCGGTACTATCAAACCGGCCCGTGTACTGATACTTGGTGTGGGCGTAGCTGGTTTGCAGGCTATTGCCACTGCCCGCAGATTGGGCGCTGTTGTGGAAGCATCCGACCTGAGACCAGTGGCCAGGGAACAGGTCGAGTCACTCGGGGGGAAATGGCTGGATGTACCCATGAGTGATGAGGAAAAATCCAAAGCCCTCGGGACTGGCGGGTATGCCTGGCAACCAAGTCCGCAATACATCGCCACTCAGGCAGAGATTGTCGACAAGGCTGTTGCGGCGGCAGACATTGTTATTACGACAGCGCTGATCCCCGGTCGCAGGGCACCTGTGCTGGTCAAGGCCGCCACAGTAGCGAAAATGAAGCCCGGATCAGTAATTGTAGACATGGCAGTATCTGCCGGTGGTAATGTCGAAGGGGCAAAGGCAGGTGAAAATGTCACTACAGACAATGGTGTGCTGATTATTGGAGAAGCCAATATTCCGGCGCGTGTTGCTACTGAAACCTCTTCACTTTATTCACGGAACCTGCTCAATTTCCTGCAGCTTTTCCACGATAGTGAATCAGCAACGCTGAAACTGGACACCGAAGACGATCTGGTCAAACCCACCCTTATTGTGGATGGTGGCCAGGTGCATTACAGCAAGCCGGCATAAAAACAGGTCAGGGTGACAACTCATGAATGAATTGATACAACAAACAGCAGGCGGTGTGCCTTTTGTCTATATCTTTACAGTTTTCATTCTCGCGATATTCGTGGGTTATTACGTTGTGTGGGGAGTGACCCCGGCCTTGCATACGCCACTGATGGCAGTTACCAATGCACTTTCGGGAATCATAATTGTGGGCGCCATGTTGCAGGCTGTCACTATTGAGGGAAACAGCCTGACACCCACCAGTGTGCTGGGGGCGGTTGCCGTTTTTCTTGCCAGTATCAATATTTTCGGTGGCTTTGCAGTGACCAACCGCATGCTTGAAATGTTCAGGAAAAAGAAAAAGCAGGGTGCAGAATAAATGGAAAACCTTGCGCAATATGCTGACTGGGCCTATCTGATTGGTGCCGTCCTCTTCATTCTGACTCTCAGGGGGCTCTCTTCTCCTGCTACAGCCGTAATGGGAAACCGCTACGGAATTGTCGGTATGACCCTTGCAGTAATCACCACTTTCTTTGTTGCCGACCTAAATGTGGGTCTTATTGTCATCGCCATGGTGGCAGGGGCAGCTATCGGACTCTGGCGTGCCAGAACAGTGCCGATGACCCAGATGCCGGAAACTGTTGCCCTCATGCACTCTCTGGTTGGTCTTGCTGCTGTACTGATAGCCATAGCGGCGGTGTTGCATGCCGGTAACCAGCACGATGCAGTTCACCGTTTTGAGCTGTTCATTGGCTGTTTCATTGGTGCCATCACATTCACTGCTTCAGTTTTTGCCTATGGAAAACTGGCAGCACGAAAATGGGCACGCAGTATCAAGGGCGGATGGGTAAAACCCGTACAGGCATTGCTTGCAGTTGGCATGCTCGGTTTTGCCGGACATTATTTCAGTACCGAAAGTCTCCCATCTTTCTATCTGATGACAGCATTTGCTCTTGTGCTGGGTGTGTTCTGGATTGCGCCAATAGGCGGTGGCGACATGCCGGTTGTGGTCTCCCTGCTGAACTCGTTTTCAGGCTGGGCAGCGGCCGGGATAGGATTTACGCTCAACAATTTCATGCTCATTATTGCCGGTTCACTGGTCGGTTCTTCAGGGGCCATTCTTTCCTATGTAATGTGCCGGGCCATGAACCGTTCGTTGATGAACGTACTTTTCGGAGGCTTTGGTGCTGCTGCTGGCAGCGCAACTGAAGGAGAAGAAGGAGAGAAAAACCATCGCTCCGGCTCACCTGAAGATGCTGCTTTCCTGATGGAGCATGCCGATTCCGTGGTTATCATTCCCGGATATGGCATGGCCCAGGCAAGAGCCCAGAATGCTGTCAAGGAACTGGCAGATTTTCTCAAGGAAGAAGGGGTCAGGGTTTCCTTTGCAATCCATCCCGTGGCAGGGCGCATGCCAGGCCACATGAATGTTCTGCTGGCCGAGGCTGATGTGGCCTATGAAGATGTGAAGGAAATGGACGAAATCAACAGTGATTTTGCCGGTACGGACGTAGTGCTGATTATTGGAGCCAATGACGTAGTGAATCCGGCTGCCAAGAATGATCCATCCTCTCCCATCTACGGAATGCCAATACTTGAAGCCCAGCGGGCACGAACCGTACTGGTGATCAAACGTTCCATGGCGGTAGGCTACGCCGGGCTCGACAACGAAATCTTCTACATGGATAAAACCATGATGATTTTCGGCGACGCCAAGAAAGTGGCTGAGGACATACTCAAATCCCTGTCTGGCACCGGACACTGAAGCTGCAGGCAACAACTGCGACCGCAACATGGTCCGGCAGGAAACAGCCACGGCATACCGGTTTGATCATACCCGGGGAGAGCCATGATGAAGCGCAGAAATTTTCTTGCCAAGTGCATTATCGGGAGTGCCGGTGTCTATACAGGCAGGGTATTGCCGGCTTCCGGTTTTGATCTGCTGATCACAGGAGGACGTGTCATTGATCCTGCTGCCGGTTTCGATGCAATAGCGGATGTCGCGATCAGTGGCGGGCTAATAGCTGAAATTGCCCCAACCATTCCTGCCTCAAATGCTGCAGCTTCTGTAGATGCAGGGGGAATGCTGGTAGTCCCCGGTCTGATTGATGTGCATGTGCATGCGAGGGATGCCGCTCTTCCACCTGCCGAATTTCTGGCTACCGGCGTTACCACCATGGTGGATGCCGGTTCACGTGGGGCCCTGAATATTCCCCAAATTATTGATATTGCCCGCCATGCGCCCAACCGCTTGCGTCTGCTGATGAATGTCGGTGTGCTGGGCAACAATCCCGGGCCAAACGCACGTTCGGAATTTCTGGACAGCCTTGAGGCGGCAGATGTTGCAAAAGGACATGAGGCGATAGAGCGATATGGGGAATGGATAGTAGGGATAAAGGCCAGACTTTCGCGTGGAGTATCGGGGCAGCGCGATCTGCAGGTACTGCAGCGGGCAATAGAGGTCGCCGAGCCATTCGGGCTTCCGGTCATGATCCATATAGGCGATACAGCCCATCCCTTGCCGGATCTGCTGGCTGTGCTCCGCCCGGGCGATATCGTTACGCACATGTACGCACCCACGCCCAATGGCATCCTCAATGCCGAAGGACAACTTCTGCCTGAGGTCATTGCTGCCAGGGAGAAGGGCATCCGCTTTGATTTCGGAAACGGGCTGAATGAACACTGGAACTGGGAAGTAGCTGAGCGTGCTGCAGGGCAGGGGTTTCTCCCCGATACCATTTCTTCAGACCTGAACGTGCCGGGCAGGGCATCCCAGGTCTTTGATTTGCCTAATGTACTGTCCAAGTTTCTGCAGTTGGGTATGACACTACCCGAAGTTATCGCCCGGGCCACCAGCAATGCTGCAGCCACTTTCCGTCAACTGGACGGACTGGGTACCCTGACACCGGGTGAAATCGCCGATATTACCCTTCTGGAACTGGCTGATGGCGAGTTCGAGTTCACTGACAACTACCAGGGCAGCAGAACCGGCAGCCAGCGTCTGTTTACCCGAGGTGTCATTGCCGGCGGGCAGCAGGTGGTCTGATAAATCCATAAGTTCATAAGTTCATGGGACAGCCACACAATGTCCATGGGACACCTGCACTGAGGTATATCAGGCCGAAGCAGGGGGAGTCAGGCGAGGGTGAAGACAAGCGTTTATGAAGCGCGAGCTTCATGTGTAGTCTGAACGACATCCGGCTTTGCCGGATGGCTGGACACCGGGAGCGAGCGAGCTGGGCTCACCCTGGTAGGCCGGGAGTCACTGAGGTTGGAGTGGGTGTCCCTTCCTGTTTTCGCTTCCGGTGCCCAGCCATTCGGCAAGTATTTATTAGGACACCCCCCAGACTGATTTGGAAACGAGTACCACGGTGTGCCAGTTCGCTCGCTCCCGCTCCTCACCCGGCACACCCTGTTACTCTGTCAATTGCATCGCCATGGGTGACCCGTCATGAACCATCATGCCTGCAGGGTTTGATTATGAGCCCGGATATCATCATAATGCCGCCCCTTTTACGTAGCAGGCGGTTCCTTGAAACCCCCAAACGTAATACCATCTTCTCTTCAGGTGGCCGGGGAGTTTGCAATGAATCCCTGCCTGCCAACAGGTTTATGGTATCTCTTGTCGGTCCTCCCGCAATGCCAGGTTGTAAACCCCGCCAGGCCCGGAAGGGAGCAACGGTAGCAACTGCGGCATGTGCCGGGATGTGGCTGGCAGGAGGTACCTCCATTCTGTAGTAGGGTGCCCGGTAATGACCGGGTGCCAAGAGCTGGATTCAGATGAGTTATCAGGTACTGGCACGCAAATGGCGGCCCCGCAATTTCAGTGAAATGGCGGGTCAGAGTCATGTGTTGCGTACGCTGATTCATGCACTTGATAACGACCGGCTTCACCACGCCTATCTCTTTACCGGTACCAGGGGAGTGGGCAAAACCACCATCGCCCGCATATTGGCCCGGTGTCTTAACTGTGAAAAGGGTATAACTTCCGAACCCTGTGGTGAATGCACTGCCTGCCGTGAAATCAGCGAAGGACGTTTCCTGGACCTTATAGAAGTCGATGCTGCCTCGCGCACCAAGGTGGAAGATACACGTGAACTGCTGGAAAACGTCCAGTACGCTCCCAGCCGGGGGCGCTTCAAGGTCTACCTCATTGACGAAGTGCACATGCTTTCCACTCACAGTTTCAATGCGCTGCTCAAGACACTGGAGGAGCCACCGGCACATGTAAAATTCCTGCTGGCAACTACTGATCCCCAGAAATTGCCTGTAACTGTCCTGTCACGCTGTTTGCAGTTCAATCTCAAGAATCTCAGCCCTGAAAAACTTGTCGAACATCTGACCTGGATCCTGACCCAGGAAAAGCTGGATTTCGAGGAAGGAGCATTGTGGCTGCTGGGCAAAGCCGCTCAAGGATCGGTGCGCGACTGCCTGACGCTCCTTGACCAGGCAATCGGATTCTGCGATGGCAAACTCACGACAGAAACTGTCAATGAGTTTCTCGGCAATCTGGATCAGACCATAGTCATCAGGCTTGTAGATGCCCTGGCAGCATCTGATGCCAAAGCAACGCTGGAAGTGGTGCAGGATGTTGCAGAACATTCGCCCGATTTTGCCGCAGTACTGCAGGAATTGCAGGGCTGGCTGCACCGTGTTGCCATAGCCCAGGCAGTGCCTGATGCCATAGACAACAGTCAGGGTGACCGCGACCAGATTCTTGCACATGCAGCAAAAATGTCTGCAGAAACAGTCCAGCTTTTTTACCAGATTGCCCTGAAGGGAAGGGAAGATATCACCTGGGCACTTGATGCCCGTAGCGGTCTGGAAATGACCCTGTTGCGTATGCTGGCTTTCCATCCCATACAATTGCCTGACCAATTGCAGCAGGCACAATCCACTGCCTCAGGCGTCAAAGCACCCGGGGAGAGTGCAGCACCTGTAAAAAAGCCTGAACCCGGATTGAAGGCAGCTGAAACAGTTGCCCGCGCAGACTTGCCTGTAACAGCGCCTGCGGGTGGTGTAACTGATATTGAAAAATCAGCTCAGCAGGCAGAAGTAGTACCTGCGGCTGTACTGAATACGGAGAAGCGTGTTGGCAGCAATGACATAAAGTCTGCGGAGCTTGCTGCCCCTGATGGCGCTGGTGGAACTTATGCTGGTGTTGGACTGCCTGAAACGGAAACATTGCCTGCTCTGGTCAATCTGCAGCCGGCACATTGGCCACAATTGTTCCGGGCACTGCACTTGAGTGGAGTGACAAGAAGTCTTGCATCGCATTGTGAGCTGAAAGCCGTTGCAGGCAATAGCCTCTCTCTGATACTGGATGAAGCACAGGCAACTTTGTTCAGTGATGAACATCGCAAGCGAATAGAAACTGCCATGGCTGAATTTTTCGGCTCGGCAATCTTGTTGACAATGACCCCGGGGAAGGTAGCGAAGGAAACGCCGGCAAAAGAAAAGCAGCGGCTGGAAGCTGTCCATATGCAGCAAGCAGTAGATTCTTTCGTCAGGGATCCTCTGGTTACTGCCATTGTCGAGCGGTTTGGCGGACAAATACAGATGGACAGCATTACACCTCTCAAGCCTTTCTCGTATGACACCAACCAGCAGAGCAAAAACTGACAGGAAAAACATGGCAGACTGGAACAACATACTCAAACAGGCCCAGCAAATGCAGGAGCAGATGCAGAAGGCCCAGGAAAAGCTCGCCCAGGAACTCATTACAGGAGAGTCCGGGGCAGGTCTTGTAAAGGTAACCATGAATGGCAAATATGAAGTGAAGCGTGTGGAAATTGATCCTTCTCTCTACAGTGATGAAAAGGAACTGGTGGAAGATCTGGTGGCTGCAGCTTTCAATGCAGCGGCAGCCAGAGTCGCGGAAAACAGCCGTAATTCACTCGCAGGCATGACTGCCGGCATGAACCTGCCACCCGGATTCAAGTTTCCCTGATGCATTACAGTCCACTGATTCAGCAGCTCATGGATGCTTTCAGGCGTCTGCCAGGTGTTGGCAATAAAAGTGCCCAGCGTATGGTGCTGCATTTTCTTGAGCGAGACAGGGAAGGCGGTAGAAAACTGGCAGCAGCCCTGGTGGCGGCCATGGACGGCGTGGGATTGTGTACCCGTTGCCGGACTCTCAGCGAAACTGAAATTTGCGCTGTCTGTTCACACCCCAATCGGGATAGCCGGACTATCTGTGTGGTGGAAACACCAGCGGATGTTTTTGCCATTGAGCATACAGCTTCGTATCGCGGTATGTATTTTGTGCTGATGGGCCATCTTTCACCAATTGATGGTGTTGGTCCTGAAAAACTGGCTATTCCCCAACTGGTAAAACGAATTTGTACTGAATCAGTAGATGAGGTAATTCTGGCAACCAATCCAACAGTCGAGGGAGAAGCCACAGCCTGGTATATCAGGGAGCAACTGAGTGGCAGGGAACTTGCCGAGCGTGGACTAAGGGTCAGCAGAATTGCACACGGCGTTCCAATGGGCGGAGAGCTGGAATACATAGACGGCAGTACACTCATGCACAGTCTGGCTGGCAGGCAGGCCATGAAGTACCGGGATGAGTCATGATCAAGGCGCTGACAGCGTGAGTATCCTGAATTTCGCAGGGTCTACCGAATTTCACCTGATTGATTCCAATGAGGCGCTTGCAGAGAGTTGTGCTCACTGGTCGACGTGTCAGGCATTGGCGCTCGATACTGAATTCATGCGGGTAAGTACCTATTACCCGAAAGTAGGATTGATCCAGATATCTGATGGCAAACAGATTACGCTAGTTGATCCCCTGAAGATCGAAGACTGGTCTCCCTTCAAGGCTTTGCTGGCAGATGAAAGTGTCGCCAGAGTACTGCATTCATGTTCGGAAGATCTCCTGGTTTTCTTTGCCTTCACCGGCATGCTGCCGGTGTCCGTGTTTGATACCCAGATTGCAGCTGCACTGCTGGGAGAAGGCCTTTCCCTGAGTTACCAGAATCTGGTTATCAAGCGTTTCAATATTGAACTGCCAAAGAGTGAAACCAGATCCGACTGGCTGCAGCGGCCATTGACTCCGGAACAACTGGAATATGCAGCACTGGATGTGGCCTATCTTGTGGAAACACGTGAACAGCAGCAGGAGAGTCTGGCAAGCCTGGGCCGTGACAGCTGGATCACCGAAGAATGTGAACGGATGAAGCGTCAGTATGATACGGAATTCACAGGTGATTTCTCTTTGTACTACCAGAACTTCAAGGCAGCATGGCAGTTTTCTGCCCAGCGCCTGGCGGCACTGCAGAAACTGGCAGCCTGGCGCGAAGAGCGCGCCAGAAAACGGGACAAACCCCGCAACTGGATTCTCAAGGATACAGCGCTGTATGCGATAGCGGCCAGTATGTGTACCAGTCGTGCCCAGCTCGCCGCCATAGATGATGTCAGTGACAATTTTATCAGGCATGAAGGTGATCAGGTTCTGGAACTTGTGTCTCAGGCCAGAAGTCTGCCAGAGGCCGACTGTCCTGAGCCCTTGCCAAAGCCACTCAACAGCAGTGCCAAGCAAAAACTCAAGGCAGCCCAGGCAAGGGTTGAAGCCATTGCCGGTGAATTGGGGCTTGCACCGGAATTGCTGGCAAGGAAGAAAACCCTGCTGGCATTGATGCATGCAAGCAAACCGCAACACAGTGACAACAATGAGCCCCTGGAAATTCCTGATGAGCTGCAGGGATGGCGCAAGCCTCTGGTGCTGGATGCCTTGCTGGAGATTCTGGTATGAGCAAACTTGCCGAACAGGAAATACTTTGCACGGTGTATCGCAGCAGTCGTGAAAAGGATATTTATGTGTTTGTTAACCGCTCCGAAGGTATCAGCCGGGTGCCACAGGAGCTGCTGGATATGCTGGGAACAACTTCGGAAGTCATGACCCTGAAACTGGGCCCAACACGCAGGCTGGCCCGTGCAAATGCAGGCGAGGTTCTGGCAGCAATAGCTGAAAAAGGGTATTACCTGCAATTGCCACCGGACAAGCAGGTCACCAGATTCACACAGGGCGAATGATGAGCACACTGCCGTATTGGGAAAGCAAGACCCTGACAGAAATGAACAGGGAAGAATGGGAAGGCCTGTGCGACGGTTGTGGCAAATGCTGCATGATCAAGCTGGAAGATGAAGAAACTTCCCTCATTCATTACACCAGCGTGGTTTGCCGTTATCTCAATCAGGCCAAATGTACCTGCACCGTTTACAGCACACGAAAGAAACTGGTGCCAACCTGTGTTGTGTTGCAGCCAAATGAACTGGACAATCTTTACTGGATGCCATCCACCTGTGCATATCGCCTTTTGCACGAGGGCAGGAAGCTGCCGGTTTGGCATCCCCTTGTAACAGGTAATCGCAAGGCAATGAAAAACAGCGGAAACACGGTTACCGGCAGAGTGCTTTCAGAAGAATTCGTGCATGATGAAGATCTTGAAGCACATATTGTCGACTGGCCACAATAGCGGGCAGGCAAAAAATCATTACAGGTAGAAACTGCACAAGCTGAAACATGGATAACGCAACCTACATATTTGCCTGGAGCCTTTACTTTGCAGGTGCCCTTTTCCTGAGTTGGCTGGGGTGGGGACTGTTCAAGCGTTTTCTGATTCGCGAGCTGGCCTATCTGCTGGAATGCTGGATGCTGGCCTTTCTGCTTACGCCCTGGTATGTCATTCCAGATGGCGATGTGCTTGGTCCAGCCTGGATGATTTTCATTCTCGATGCAGTCACGATAGATGTACAGACAGGCATCAGGGCACTTATTCCGGTAACTGCTGCCATGATGCTCGGGCTGGTGGTTGCTATAGTGCTGGGTGTCATATACAGGATCAGGAAACATCGCGCCCGGTTGCAATAAGGGACTATTCGGGGCTTACCTGATCCTTTGATGAAAGCAGTGCGTATTTCCGCAGATATCCCCTTAATTGGTCGTAGGTCAGATCCAGCAGTTTTGCCGCCTTGCGCTGGTTGAACTGGCACTGTCGCAATGCCTCTTTCAGTATTTTCTGTTCGTAATCCGATACTTGCTGCTTGAATCCCAGGCTGCTGATAACGGGGCTGTCATCTACAGTGGAATTTGAGCCTGCTCCGGTGCCTGACGTGCGATTGACTGGACGCCAGGGCGATACAAAGGGGTCAAACACCACATCCTTTACCGGCTGGTCAGGATCCTCGGTCTGGTAAACGCAACGTTCCACCACGTTTTTGAGTTCCCTGATATTGCCTGGCCAGTCATAGTCCTGGAGGGCTTTGGCTGCTGTTTTGGTAAAACCCGGGAAATACTCACGGCCCAGTTCCTTGATCATGTTGATCGCGAAATGGCGTGCAAGTATCGGAATGTCTTCCGCTCGCTCGCGCAGGGGGGGCAGGGTGATGACATCAAAGGCCAGGCGATCAAGCAGGTCTTCGCGGAAATTTCCTTCAGCAGCGAGTTGCGGCAGGTCAACATTGGTGGCTGCCACCAGACGCACATCAACAATGATGGGTTTGTTGCCACCCAAACGTTCAATTTCGCCGTACTCGGTTACTCGCAGTATCTTTTCCTGCACCGACATGGAGCTATTGGCCAACTCGTCCAGAAAAAGGGTGCCGTTGTCGGCTCTCTCAAAAAATCCCTTCTGCTGTTTGCTGGCCCCGGTGAAGGCTCCGATTTCATGACCGAACAACTGTGACTCGAGCAGTGCTTCATTGAAAGCTGCACAGTTGAGTTTCAGGAATTCCTGCTGCCAGCGCTGGGAGAGATAATGCAATCGGGCAGCTACCAGCTCCTTGCCGGTGCCACGTTCGCCAATGATCAGCACAGGTTTGTTCAGGGGGGCCAGTTTCGAGAGCTGTTCCTGCATACGCAGAAAATTGGTTGATTCACCTATCATCCTGTCAGCCTGGGTATCTGCTGCCATGGAATCACCTCATTCTGAAGATCGGCGAAAACTACCACATGTTGGTGTTGGACCCAAATATATGGATTCGGCGTTATGAGGGATTTCAAAAAAAACATAATATTATCAGAAAGATAATGTTACCCGTGAAGTTGGCACGCCCCCTGCAAACCAGTTGGCAAGGTAGCTGAAAAGACAACACCTGATACAAGAGGCACGTATGAAACACACTGCAACCATTACATTACTGATGCTCAGTCTGGCTCTGGGTGGCTGTATCTTCGCTCCGGAATCCGGAGGGGGGCGGGGTCGTAACCATGACTCCGTAGAACCAACAATAGGCCAGCAATTGTTTGATCTGGATCGTGTCCACCAACAGGGTGTCATCAGCGATGCACAATACGCTCGCGCCAAGGATCGTATTCTGGATAACATTTGAATTGCCGAATCAGGCAGGAGGTAAACAATGGGTATCTTTTCCCGACTTTCCGACATTATCAATGCCAACATCAATTCACTGCTCGACAAGGCTGAGGATCCGGAAAAAATGATCCGGATGGTGATCCAGGAAATGGAAGAAACACTGGTTGAAGTGCGCAGCACAACAGCCAAGATCATTGCAGACAAGAAAGAACTGACCAGACGCAATGAAAAACTGGCCCGTCAGTCCGATGACTGGCAGCAGAAAGCCGAGCTTGCCCTGAGCAAGAACCGTGAGGATCTGGCCAAGGCAGCCCTGATGGAAAAATCATCTGTCAATGAAGTCATCGGGATGGTGGGTCAGGATATGCAGAAACTGGATGATTCCCTCGAAAAACTGACAAATGAAATTGAACAACTGCAGGCCAAGCTGAATGATGCAAGAGCAAGGCAGAAAACCATTCTGATGCGCCACAGTACCACGCAGTCCCGCCGCACCGTCAACTCGAAGTTGCACAGTGCAGCAATCGACCAGGCCATCAATCGTTTCGAGCATTACGAACGCAAGATTGAAGTCATGGAAAGTGAGATTGAAGCCAGCGAACTCGACAATAAGAGAATAGCTGCAGAGTTTGAGGCGCTGGAAAAAGAAGGCAGAATCGATCAGGAGCTGGCCGAACTGAAATCCAGGATGGAAAGGAAACAATAGATACCCACAGGCTTGAGGCAGGATAAGCACTATGGCTGCAATCATCATGAGCATGACGGGACTGCTTTTCATAAGCATTCCTATTGTATGGATAGTCATGCATTACAAATACAGAGGCAAGCAAACGAGCGGTTTTACCGATGAGGAAAACCGGCAACTGCAGGAGCTGCTGGACATTGCTGACAGCATGGCAGAACGCATCAAGACGCTGGAGTCCATACTTGATGCCGAGTCTCCCGACTGGAGAGAGCACCATGGCAAAGAACACTAGGAAGACACTGCAACTGGATAGTGAAAACCGGAAGTTGCTCGGCGTTTGTGCAGGACTGGCAAATTTTCTGGGCGTGGAAATCTGGGTGGTCAGGCTGGTATATCTGGGTTGTATATTTTTCGGGGCACTCTTTCTGGTCCCGATGTATTTCATTGCCTGGTTCCTGCTGGATGACAGTTCCCAGGGGGTAAAGGATGCCTTCAGTGAGAATCATACTGTGCGTCACTTCAAGAACCTCGATTATCGCAAGAAACTCTACAAGAACCCTCGCACCGGGAAGTTCATGGGCGTTTGTGCGGGAATCGCAGACTATCTTGAGGTAAGTGTATTTGCAGTCCGTGTCATATTTCTGGCGCTGACTTTCTTCACAGGCTTTCCGATTCTGTTCTACTTCGGTGCAGCCATGGTGCTGGACAAAAGGCCGGATAATGAGCCTGGTTACACCAGTTTTTCTGCTGAATCCCACAACAGTGATAGTTCTGGAAATTCTGCATCAGGCAATGATTCCCGCAATGCCGGTTCCAATGACGGGAGTCATGCCGGAAAGAGAAAAGGATATGGCAGTTTCCAGGAAGAACAGTATTCCAGGCGCAGGGAGTTCAGATACTGTACCCGTAAATTCTCAACTCTACAGGCAAGGCTGGCGCGTATTGAAGCCTATGTAACCTCAAGTCATTTCAAGTTGCACCAACAGTTCAGATCGCTGGACTGAACACCTGACAATTTTGGCAACCTGAATGTCGGCAGTTCCGGAATTACGCGGGAATTTGATCCGACTTTACACTTTTCAGCCGGTACATGGCAGTGTCAGCACGGATGAGCATTTCCTTTGCTGAAGGCAGGTCCTTTCCCCGGGCGCTGGCACAGCCTATGCTTACTGAAAGGTCGGGCAAGGGTGTGCCATCTATTTCCCCATTGGCAGCAATATTCGCAGTGACAAGTTCTGAAATTCTGGCTGCCTGCACCTCATCGACATCCGGCAGCATTGCAACAAATTCATCTCCTCCAATCCGGGCAACCAGGTCGCTGTTGCTACGCAGGGATGATTGCAGTCTGTTTGCTATCCATTTGAGACACAAATCTCCTATTGTATGGTTGTGGGTATCGTTGACCTGTTTGAACTGGTCCACGTCGATCATCATGATGGTCAACCAGGCATCATTTTCCCTGCTGTAGGCAATACTGATTTCCAGCGCTTCCATCAGGCTGCGACGATTCGGAATCTGGGTAAGCACATCCTTGAAGGCAAGTTCACTCATTTCCTTGCGAAAGCGGTTATTGAGCCTTTCGTAGAAACTGACGAATACAGCGGTAAGCAGGGTTGCTGCAACCAGCCAGTAGGCGCGCAGCAGGGTTTCATCCCATGTATTGATGTTGGCGGAATAAGCCGGCAGGTACTGATCTGCCAGGGTCAGCAGGAGAATCTGGACTATCAGTATGGCGGCAACTATCCAGGCGCTACGATTGTTGATCAGGAGCCCGGCCATCAGGGGTGATATGGGATACAGATACATGAAGTGGCTGTTTACACCACCGCACATGATCGCCAGTGGTGTCACGGTAATAAAACATGTGGCGATGACAAGATGAGGGCTGAAACGTGTGACAACATGCTTGTGGATAAGGAACCAGGCAATCAGGGCAAGCAGCAAATCCACAAAGGCAGTCTGGATAACCAGCAAGGGCTGCGGTACCAGCAGGGGGAAGGTAACCAGTGCAACCGCAATGAAGATGACAAGTATCCTTGATGAGATTTCTGCCAGCCTTATGCGGATAATTGCAAGGTTCAGTGGCTCCATGTACTGGGTATTCCATAATGATCGTCAAATTCGATAAAAACATGGGCTTCGATCCCGTGCAACGGGAAATTCTCACAATGCGCCACAGGAATGTGTTGCAGCGCACATTTATTCCCTGACTTATAATACACACCTTCAAGCGCCGGCACTTTGCCGCCCTGCTGTGTTGCCGGAGCAATACTGTTGTACTTTCAGTCCCTCAAATCATGAGCCTGCACATATTGAAAAAACTTGAATCGGCTCTGACCGGTTGCATGTGTGCCGACCGGCACAGACTGCGCCGGGAATTGAATGCCCTTCAGTCTCTGGGCAGGCAAGGACAGGCCGGGGTACCCGGGTTCCAGAAGCGGCTCGGTTTTCTGGAGGAAAAAATCAAGTCTTCTCAATCGCTTGCACAAATGCGCAGAGCCAGTCTGCCACAGGTTGACTACCCCCCGCAGTTGCCGGTGAGCAAGAGAATGGACGACCTGAGGGCAGCCCTGCAGAATAATCAGGTCATCATCGTTGCGGGTGAAACCGGTTCAGGCAAGACCACACAGCTTCCCAAACTGTGTCTTGAGTCGGGCAGGGGGGTTTACGGGATGATTGGCCATACCCAACCCAGAAGACTGGCGGCTACTTCAGTAGCTGCAAGGCTGACAGAGGAATTGGGCGCTCAATCCGGTGGGCAGGTCGGCTTCCAGATCAGATTCAGTGATACCAGCACAGAAAAAACACTGATCAAGTTGATGACCGATGGCATTCTGCTTGCTGAAACGCAGCATGACCGCTGGCTGGACCGGTATGACACCATCATCATTGACGAGGCACACGAACGTTCCCTCAATATCGATTTTCTGCTGGGCTACCTCAAGCGACTATTGCCAAGACGACCTGATCTCAAAGTCATCATTACCTCAGCTACCATAGATGTGCAAAGTTTCTCGGCACATTTCAACAATGCCCCGGTCATCGAAGTATCCGGCAGAACCTGGCCCGTTGAGCATATATACATGCCGCCGGATGAACAGGAGCAAGAGGGGGATCTCCCCCGGCAGGTACTGGGTGCCATTGAGGAGATATTCCGGCTGGAACGCAAACACAATCAGGACTACAGGGATGTGCTGGTTTTCCTGAGTGGGGAAAAGGAAATTCGCGATGTTGCAGAATTGCTGCGCAAACAGCAGATACCGGGACTTGAGGTATTGCCTTTGTATGCAAGGTTGAGCGCGCGGGAACAACAGCGGGTTTTTGCTTCCCATCCGGGGCGTCGAATCGTACTCAGTACGAATGTGGCGGAAACCTCCCTTACTGTACCCGGTATTGGTTATGTCATTGACAGTGGACTTGTAAGACTGAGTCGTTACTCTGTAAGAAGCAAGATCCAGCGCTTGCCGGTAGAGCCGGTGTCAAAGGCAAGTGCGAATCAGCGTGCCGGCCGTTGTGGTCGGCTCGGACCAGGTACCTGTATCAGACTTTACAGCGAGCAGGATTTTCAGGGTCGGGCTGATTTCACCGATACGGAAATCACCCGGACAAACCTGGCTTCGGTCATCCTGCAGATGCTCAGTCTGAAGCTGGGCAATATCGACGACTTCTCCTTCCTGGAAGTGCCGGAACCAAGAGCCATCAGGGATGGGTTCAGACTGCTGGAAGAGCTGCAGGCGGTTGACGCAAAGGGACAGCTCCTGCCACGTGGCAGAATCATGGCGCGCTTTCCTGTAGATCCCCGGTTGTCCAGAATTCTTGTTGAGGCAGCAGAAAAACATTGTCTCACTGAGGCACTGATCATAGTCAGTGCCCTGAGTACCCAGGACCCCCGGGAGCGGCCCCATGACAAGCAGCAGGCCGCAGACCAGGCACATCGATTGCATCACCATCCTGAATCCGACTTCATGGGTTTTGTGAACCTGTGGACTCATTATGAAAGTCAGCGACAGACGCTGGGCAGCAATCAACTTCGCAGATATTGCCAGCAGCATTTCCTGTCATGGCTGCGTATGCGTGAGTGGCGTGAAGTCCACCGCCAGTTGCTGCTCATGTGCCAGGAACTGAAGCTGCCATTGAATCGTGATCCTGCCACTTATGAGGAAATACATCAGGCGCTGCTCAGCGGTTTTCTGAGCCATGTAAGCCGCAGGCTGGATGAAGGCGGCTATCTTGGTGCCCGGGCACGCAAATACCAGATTTTTCCGGGCTCGGTGCTGCACAGGAAAAAACAGCCCTGGATAATTTCTGCTGAACTGGTTGAAACCTCACAGTTGTACGCCAGGATGAATGCTTCCATTGAGCCGCAGTGGATAGAAAGGCAAGCCAGGCACCTCATCAAGCTTGAATATGCGGATCCCCACTGGGAGAAAAAGCGTGGTCAGGTCATGGCATCGGAAAAAGTGCTGCTATACGGGCTGGCCATCGTTGAAAAGCGCCGGGTTTCCTATACACGCGTGGATCCGCTTGTTTGTCGTGAGCTGTTGATCAGGGAAGGTCTGGCAGCCATGGATATCAATACCAGGGCAGCGTTTTTCCTTGCCAACTGTCAAACCATCAACCGGCTTGCCGAGCTTGAGGAAAAAGCCAGACGGCGGGATCTGGTAATGGATGAAAGACGCATAGCCTCTTTCTATGATGAGCGCTTGCCTGCCACGGTTGTGGATGTTGCAAGCCTTGAACGCTGGTACAAAGGGTTACCAAAAGAAGAGGCTGCAAGACTTCTGCTTACCGATGAAGACTTGCTCAGTGAAGAAGCGGGCTCCGTCGATCTCAACCAATATCCCCGGAGTCTGGAAGCCAATGGGCTTGCCCTGGATCTGAGCTACAGTTTCAGTCCTGGTGAAGAACAGGACGGTGTTTCGGCGGAAGTGCCTGTTCAGGTGCTAAAGCAGTTAAGACAGGAAGATCTCGACTGGCTGGTGCCAGGTTTGTTGCGCGAAAAATGCATTGCACTCATTCGGGCCTTACCCAGGCAGCTGAGAAAACATTTTGTACCTGTGCCGGATGTTGTTGACAGGATATTACCGCAGTTGAATCAACAGGACGGGTCATTGCGGCAATCACTCGCCAGACAGCTTTTGCGACACTCGGGTGTAAAGCTGGATCTTGCGATTTGGGATGAAGTTCAATTGCCCCCGCATCTGAGCATGCATATGCGTGTGGTTGATGACAGGGGCAGGGTGCTGGGCAGTGGCCGTGAACTGGAACAGTTGCGGGATGAATTGGGCGCCAGTGTGCAGGCCAGCATTACAAGGGCGGGCAGTGGGAATTTTGAAAGAAAGGGGCTGAAGGAATGGGACTTTGATGAACTTCCGGCTGTCCACGAAATCGGTGCAGGCAAGCTTCAGATAAGGGCCTATCCCGCGCTTGTCGACAAGGGTGACAGTGCAGATCTTGTCCTGCTCGATTCTGCCTACAAAGCCGAGCTGGCCAGCAGGCAGGGTATGGTGCGTCTGCTTATGCTGGCAGGCAATCAACAGGTGCGGTACCTGAAAAAGGAACTGTTGAAAAATCCCGGAAAAGTGCTTTTGCTCGGTAGTATGGAGGCAAGTGACAAACTTCCCGGCCAGATAATCATGCGGGCCTTTGCGATAGCTTGCCGGATTGAAGAGGAGTTGCCCCGAACAAGGGAAGAATGGGACAGCCGGTGGGAAAGTTGCAAGAACCGGATCATCAGTGCGGCCATGGAACTGCAGGAACTGCTGTATGAAATACTTGAGCTCCGACAGCAGATCATCAAGAGTCTCAACAATGGCGGAAACAATCCGCAGTTTGTAGAGCTGAAAGCGGATGTGCTGCAGCATCTGGATGACTTGCTGGGCCCGGACTTCATTCAGGAAACACCGGTCAAAGGCTTGAGGCAGATACCAAAGTACCTCAGGGCAGTGCTCTGCAGACTGGAAAAATTTCCCTTGCAGACTGCCAAAGACAGGGAATGGGCCCGGTTATTGGGACGTTTGTGGGATCAGTACAACGACAGGCGGCAGTATTTCGAGAAACAGGAGATAGCCAGTGAAAAACTGGATGCCTATCGGTGGCTGCTGGAAGAGTTCCGGGTTTCCCTGTTTGCCCAGCATCTGGGCACCAGTGTACCTGTTTCAGAAAAGCGCCTTCAAAAAGCCTGGCAGGAAATCACCTGAATCAGGCTTTTTTCTATTTGCTTGCGATGTGATTACGGGCACTGCGACTTTGTGATTAATCAGGCAAACTCTTACTTCAATTACAAAATTCCAACATTTTTCTGAAGCGTCCGGATTACAATCCAGAATTCCGGCAGACGGCAGCAGAGCAAATTTTCAGGTCAGGGAATATCGGAAATGGACTTTTCACATTACACAATCGGGCAATTTTCCGGCAGCCAGCTGTCAAGGCTCAATGGCGAATTTCCCGGACATTCATATTCCTGGATATCCAAATTCATGATCACCTTGCACAAAACTACGCTACAGCTTTCTGCGTTGCTGCTGTGCTGCATCTTCTCTTCACAGATCCAGGCGCAGGGCAATACCAGTGATCCGTGGGAAAAACTCAACAGACCGCTCTTTGAGCTCAACCGGCTACTTGACGAATATCTGATCAGGCCGGTATCCGGCACCTATGCACACTATACCCCCCAGACGGTAAAAAGAGGGGTGAGCAATTTTTTCAACAACATTGATGATATCAACGTTGTGGTCAATGACATGCTGCAATGGAAATTGCAGCAGGCAAAGCAGGATTCTGCAAGGTTACTGCTCAATACAACCATTGGTCTGGGCGGCGTAATTGATGTTGCATCATCCATGGGGCTGCACAAGCACTATGAAGACTTCGGCCAGACATTTGGTGTATGGGGTTTTGGTAATGGGGCTTACATGATGCTGCCGCTTTTTGGGGCCAGTACGGTAAGGGATACAGCTGGCCTGGTGGCAGATATGTTCTTCAACCCCATCTCCTGGATAGATGAACGGGATACTCGCACCGCTTTTTATGCCATGGACATGGTCGATACCCGAATCAGCTACATGGACGCAGAAAGCCTGATCAGGGGAGATCGTTACCAGTTCATCCGCACTGCCTATCTGCAGCGCCGGGAATACCTGGTGGCAGACGGACAAGTGAAGGATGAGTTCGACGACTTCTGAAAAGTGCTTGTCCAGCCTCCGGATACGGCATGCAGTTGTATTGGTGTGACTCTGGTCACAAGGCCGGTCTAATTCTGCAAGCTTGCTTTTTTGCCTGTTGCAGTCGATTGATGATGGGAGTAAGGTCCGTTGAGATCCTGTGTTTCGTTGAACAGCGCAATACAGGGTGTAATGCCTGGATGCCTGCCGGTATACATGGCAGGAGGAGTGGCCCCCGGGTCACTGGTCTGGATTCCCTCCGGAAGTTTTACCGGAAAGGAAATTCACTAACGGGTCTGGCTCAGACCCGACAAGTTTGCCCAAAATGCAACTCATTGGATGAAAGCGGGGAAGAGTTTACGCACAGATATCATTGTCCTTGTCATCGATGATGACGAGGAAGTCCGGTCCGCCATCTCTGCAGCCATCGGTCGTCTCAATCTTCATGTAGTCCAGGCCTCTGATCATGATCAGGGCATTGAACGTTTCCATTCTGCCTGTCCTGACCTTGTCATCATCAATATCCATATGCCCGAGGCAGACAGCTTCGGTATGCTCCAGATACTGGCGGAACTGGCCCCGGATATGCCGGTCATTGTGCTTGCTGAGCGGGGTAACAGTGATGACCTGATGCGGGCGCTCAGGCTGGGTGTGAGTGATTATCTGCTGCTACCGCTGGCAGACGAGGCCATGCTCGAACATTCCATATACAACAGTCTGCGTCGTGCAAGACTGGTTGAGGAAAACACCAGAATTCGCAAGAATCTCGAGAGCATCAATGCCGAGCTTGAACGGCAAATCGAGATTTTTCAGCAGGATCAGCAGGCCGGACGCCATGTACAGATCAACATGCTGCCGGTTCCGCCCCAGGACATTTCGCATTACCGCTTCAATCACAAGGTCATTCCATCGCTTTATCTAAGTGGCGATACAGTTGATTACAAGAAGGTTTCCCGGCACGAGATACTGTTCTATATAGCCGATGTTTCGGGCCATGGCTCGTCTTCCGCCTTCATAACCATCCTGCTGCGCTTCCGAATCGAACAGATGCGCAGGGACAATGTACGTGGCCGGTTCCAGGGCAGTTTCACCCCGGCAAAACTGCTTGCAATGCTGAACAGGGATCTGCTGGACTCCGGTCTGGACAAGCATATAACGCTGGTTATGTTCATGCTGGATGACAGGACAGACACGCTGACCTACAGCGTGGCCGGGCATCACCCTTTGCCTGTACTGCTGCAGAATGACAAGGCTGCCCCTATCCCGGTGGCCCGGAGCAGTTTTCCGATAGGATTGTTTGCAGAAGCAGAATATTTTGACGAAACCCTGTCGCTTGAGGGAGACTTTGCACTATATCTCTTTTCTGACGGAATCCTGGAACACCTGCGACATGCAACCATGGTGGAAAAAGAAAACTACCTGCTCAGTGTGGTGGAAAAATGCAAGGGAGATTTCGAACTGTTCAAACGGACGCTGTCACTGAGCAAGTCCAGCAGTGTACCGGATGACATAGCAGTCATGAGTGTAACCAGGGCATGACGCAGGTAAGCGGTTTACCGGCAGGTTGATAACGTGAGCGACGGCAAGATACTTTCAGCCAACTTCAAACATATGTCCATGCTCAAATTCGTGGGCGATGTACGTGTGCTCATGAGTTCGACACTGGACAACTACTGCAACGAACTGTACCGGCGTGGCATTCTCGATGCGATGCTGGTGGATTTGAGTGAAACCAGGGGTATAGACAGCACTGCTCTGGGGCTGCTTGCAAAAATGGCCATACAACTGCGTAACCGTTTCAACGTCAAACCCACAATCATTTCCACCAACCCGGACATTACCCTGATTCTGCGCAGGATGAGCTTCGACCTGATTTTCAATATTATCGACAGCCTGCCTGATACAACGGCAACGTACTGCGAGTTGAAACAGGAGCAGGAATCCGAAGAATCAGTGAGGGAAAAGGTGCTGGATGCCCATGTCACACTGATGGCCCTCAGTGAGCAGAATCGGCTTGAGTTCCAGGACCTGGTGCAGGCCCTGAAGCATCAATAGTCAGGATCAGGTGGGTCGGCCTGCCTGCTTGGCCCTGATGAAATCCCCGTGGGTCAGATGCAACAGATTCCCGATCCGGCGAATCAGGTGTTCTTCGAACCGGTCAATGCGTCCGTCTGCATAGGCCACTTCCCACAAGTGTCGCAGCAGGGTGCACTTGTCTTCATATCCGTAGTGTTCATTGATCAGACTGGTGAACTGGTACAGATCGGTGGCCTCATGCTTTTCTGCCAGCGCCAGTGACCAGAGCTCATCAAGCTCGCTTTCGTTGAGGCCAAAGCGGTTCTGAAGGATATTCATCAGTGTGCTTTTTTCTTCCGGAGCAAGACTGCTGTCTGCAGTGCCCAGTTCCACCAGTAATGCGGCACAGGCAAGATGCAAACGGTCGGTTGAATTTTGTGTGGAGCCGGCACTGTCTGACTTGAGACAGCGTTCAAAAAAGGCACTGATACTGCTCAACATGTCTGGTCAATATTCCTGTTGGTGTTGCGGTTGGTTTGCGAAAGGGTACCGGTTTGGGCGGTCGCTTCAATGAGCGTGGCCAGTGTGGCGTCCGGACGATTGGCGTTTTCACTGAGATAGCGCCTGAATCGCTTGCCACCAGGTTGTCCCTGGAAGAGCCCGAGAATATGCCGGGTGATGTGGTGCAGTGCAACCCCGTTTGCCAGTTGAGACTGCACATAGCACTGGAACTGGTCCAGGACTGCAGACCTGTCTTCAGGTGCCCACCCGGATCCGAACAGGCGGCTGTCCACTTCGTGGAGTATCCACGGATTCTGGTAGGCTTCCCGACCCAGCATTACACCATCAACCTCCTGAAGATGTGCTTCGCATTCGGCAATGGTGCGAATTCCGCCATTGATGATGATTTCAACATCCGGGAAACGGGTTTTCATTCTGTATACCCTTGGGTAGTTCAGTGGAGGCACTTCGCGGTTTTCCCTGGGACTGAGTCCCTGCAGGATGGCAATGCGGGCATGAATAATGAAGGTATTGCAGCCGGCATGCTTCACAGTATCAATGAAATTGACCAGCGCCTCGTCAGAATCCATATCATCTATGCCAATTCGGCATTTGACGGTTACAGGTATCCTGACTGCGGCGTGCATGGCTGCAACACAGTCGGCTACCAGCACCGGGTGTGCCATCAGACAGGCTCCGATCATGTTTTGCTGTACCCGATCACTGGGGCAGCCAACATTGAGATTTATTTCACTGTATCCCTGTTCCTCTCCCATGCGGGCACAGGCAGCCAGTTCTGCAGGGTTACAGCCCCCCAGTTGCAAGGCCAGTGGCAGCTCTTCTGGCTGGAAATGCAAGTGGCGGGCCCTGTCTCCATGGAGCAGGGCACCGGTGCTTACCATTTCTGTATACAAAAAGGCCTTTTTTGACAATTGCCTGAGAAAGTTTCTGCAGTGGGTGTCGGTCCAATCCATCATCGGCGCCACGCAGAACCGGTGGGAGAGATTGTTTTTTTCCTGTTTGGTCATGGTTGGCAAGTATAGGAAACTGTGGCTCTGAAGTGCTGATTGAGAAAACAACCGCTTTCGTGTATGGTCGCGGGCTTTCCGCGTTGGGAGATATCAATGAAACGACTGATTTTTGCAGGATTGTTACTGGGTCTGGCGTCTGTGTCCAGTGCCGCTACTTACAGGATAGATGGCAGTGGTGCAGGCATGCATACCGCCGTGAATTTTCGTGCCTTGCATCTGGGTATCAGCCCGCTTTGGGGGCGCTTCAATGACATAAGCGGTACCTTTACCTATGATGCCGCCAATATTGGTGCATCGACCATTACTGTTGATATTGATCCTGCCAGCATTGATACCAACCATGCTGCCCGGGACGAGCATCTGCGCAGTGCAGATTACCTCGATGTAAGCAAATTTCCTGAAGCCGGTTTTGCCAGTACCCACATCATGGACATGGGCGACGGCAAAATGCATGTCATGGGGAATTTCACCCTGCATGGCGTGACCAGGGAAATTTCCTTCGAAGCAGTCAGAACCGGAGAAGGTGAAACACCGTTTGGTGATTATCGCGTTGGTTTTGAAGGGGAACTGACCCTTGACCTGTCCGAATACGGCATTGGTCTGGCACCGGTTGCAACGATCAATCTGACTCTGGCTATTGAAGGCGTCCGCCAGTAATCAGCTGTCTCTGGCCTGCCTGACTGCCTGCAACAGGGTGGTCAGGTCGGGCGGATCAGGCACATCCTTGTAGTCCGATTGTCTGCTGTATACCTGTGCAGCTCCTGCAAAGAATGCTGAAGGTGCATTTTCTGCCGCCAGCATGCCCTCAATTTCTTCCATTTCCCCGCCAAAGCGCCAGGCTTTTCTTGCCACGGTGCAAATGCGTTTCGCCGTGGCTTCGCTGAAACCGGGCTCCTGCATATCCCATTGTTTTTCCAGAGCTGCTTTCACGCCCTGACTGTCAGCTGCAGCCAGAATAGTGGTGAGAAGGGCAGTCTTGCCCTTGTTCCATGCCGCATAACAGAGTTTGAGGGCGGATGCCTGCCCGATTTCTTCACCCAGCACTTCAGTTTCCAGTGGGCCGCTGCTGAAACATTCTGCTACCTGTTCGGCATCGGTACCGCTGAGATACAACCAGGTACTGGCAGGTTGCCATGCAGGCAGACCGATAATACCGCCGTCCACAAAGCTTATGCCCTTGTGCTGCATGCTGGCAGCAATCTCCCTGACAGTAGCAGGGGCAATGGCATTGGCATCCACATAGATGCCTCTGAATCCGGCATTTATTACTGCAATGGACTGTTCTTTCGCGGAATGTGGGGGACAAACGGCAACAATAATGTCGCAATGCAAACAGAAGTCTTGCAAAGAGGATATTTCGGTAAGGCCGTATTTTTCGGCCCGTTGCCGAGTAGCTGAGCTGCGTCCTTCACTGCACCAGTACACTGCAGGCAGCCCGTGCAGGGCGGATGCAGCGATGGAAATCCCCATTTCACCCGGATGAAGTATACCCAGTCTGGTCATGGCCGATTTTTGACCTCCACGATAACGCCTCTTTGAAACAGGGTTTGCAGCAGTTGCCGACAGACCTGGCTGTTCAGCCATGGGGCGGCTTCAATTATGGCGGGCCCGGCAAGCTGTTGCAGCAGTTTCTGCAGTTTCCCTGAGTACCGGAGACTGAATGATTCGCCGTTGGCAGAGATGATTATAGTATTTTCATGGCGTTGCCAGGCCAGACGTGACCACAATGCTGTTCGCAAGTGCAGGCCGGATTTGTCCAGTGCAGGAAAACGGCGGCTGGGGACTACTGCCTGGGGATAGCGGGGCAGGGTCATCTCGTTGCCGAACCATCGGGCAAATTCCGTTTCGTCCCTGAGTAGTTTCAGCAGTAGCCGCCTGGCTTTGCTGATAGCTGATTTGCTGATTTCTCCCGGCAGTATATTGGCCGGGTCCAATGGTGGATCGGTGTACCGTTCATCAGGGCTGCTGTTACGAGTGAGGTATTCACTGAAACCCAGGAGCATTTCTTCGGTATCAGGTGCCCTGAATCCGATTGAATAACTCAGGCTGTTATTGCTGGAAATACCCCAGTGAGCCACACCGGGCGGTATATAGAGTACGTCTCCTGTATTAAGGACAAACGTTTCGCTTTCATGAAAGTGCTTGAGGAGTTTCAAACCACTGGAATCGAGTACCACATCATTGGCATTACAGCGCTGACCCAGTTGCCAGGTGCGGGTGCCCTGACCCTGAATGAGGAATACATCGTAGTAATCAAAGTGAGGGCCAACGCCACCGCCGGCAGTGGCATAGGAAATCATCAGGTCATCAAGTCGCCAACCCGGCACAAAAGACACGGCATGCAGCAACTCTTTTGCCCTTGGCAGGTACTGGTCTACAGCCTGAACCAGCAGGGTCCAGTTTTTTGCGGGCAGGGTAGTAAAGTCCTTTTCCGTAAAATGACCGGACTGCAGGGCATAACCGCTTCGCCGTGTGTGCACAATACGCGATTCAACTTCTGGTTCGCAGGCCAGCCCGGCCAATTCTTCAGGACTGATGATGTCACAGAAATCCGGCAGCGCCTGCCGGATCAACAGTGGTTTTTTCTGCCAGTGCTGTCGGAGGAAATGCCTGGCATCAAAGCCGGTCAGTTTCATGCCAGTTTGTCTGCCTGATCTTTGGCGTTGCCGATATAGGTGTGGGGACGCAGTGCCTTGAGCTGTTGTTTTGCGGTTTCCGGAATATCAAGGGTGTTCACGAATGTTTCCAGCACGGCTGCATTTATGCGTTGGCCCCTGGTCAATGCCTTGAGTTTTTCATAGGGCTCGGCAACCGCGTAACGACGCATGACAGTTTGTATGGCCTCGGCCAGCACTTCCCAGCTGTTGTCGAGATCCTGCAGCATGCGCTCGGGATCCATGAGCAGTTTTTTCAGTCCTTTCAGCGTGGCCTGCCATGCAATCAGGCTGTGGGCAAAGCCGGAACCTATATTACGCAGTACCGTGGAATCGGTCAGGTCGCGTTGCCAGCGTGAAACAGGAAGTTTTTCGGCCAGGTGCTGCATAAGGGCATTGCCTATGCCCAGATTTCCCTCTGAGTTTTCGAAGTCGATGGGATTGACCTTGTGGGGCATGGTGGATGAGCCCACTTCACCCTTGACCACTTTCTGGCGGAAATAGCCGAGTGAGATATAGCCCCAGATATCGCGGTCGAAATCGATCAGGATGGTATTGAAACGGCAGCAGGCTGCAAACAGCTCTGCAATGTAATCGTGCGGTTCTATCTGTGTGGTGTAAGGGTTCCAGGCAAGTCCGAGTTTCTCGACAAAGGTTTGGGCATTGGCTTGCCAGTCAACATCGGGATAGGCCACCAGGTGGGCGTTGTAATTACCCACGGCACCATTGATCTTGCCGAGTATTTCAGCCGTTGCAAACTGGTCAATCTGGCGCTGCAAACGCGCCGCGACATTCGCGAATTCCTTGCCCATGGTGGTAGGACTGGCGGTTTGACCATGCGTGCGCGAGAGCATGGGCTGGTCGGCATATTCATGGGCCTTGTCGGCCACTGCTTTCTGCAGCTGCTGCATCATGGGCAGCAGTACATCGCGACGCGCTTGTGTGAGCATCAGGGCGTAGGACAGGTTGTTGATGTCTTCAGAGGTGCAGGCGAAGTGGACAAATTCCTTGACCGCATCAAGCTCGGGGAGGGCAGCGAGTTTGTCCTTGATGAAATATTCAACAGCCTTCACATCATGATTGGTAACAGCCTCGTGATCCTTGATTGCCTGGGCATCAACTTCACTGAAGTTGGCAAGCAGGGCTTCAAGAAAATCATTTGCCTGAGCGCTCAAAGGTGGCACTTCAACAATTGCGGGATGATCAGCAAGCTGTTGCAGCCAGCGTACTTCTACCAGCACACGGCAGCGAATCAGGCCGAATTCACTGAAATAGGGGCTGAGCGAAGTGGTTTTGGAGCCATAACGCCCATCGATGGGAGAAATTGCGTTGAGCTGGGTAAGGGCCATGGAAAGTCACATTTGCAAAAACGCGTAATTGTACCGCAGGAGCTTCCCGGAAGCAGTGTTTGACTGTCAATGTGAGAGACTGGTTCGAATGACAGCTTCCCCGGTTCAGTTGAATCACGAACCAGCCCTGTGTGCATTACAAATCTGGAGGCTAATGGGAGGGAGATTCAGGCATCGGCCTTGTAAATGCCACAGCGCGCTCTTGCTATCAGACAGGCGTCCCCGCCAAGGGCAAAATTCCGGCAGGAACGGGGGCGATCTTCATAGTGGTGGCATCTGAACGGCGCTGTATTGCTGCCATCACCAGTCAGGGCAACACAACGACCAGCGGGTCGGGGCACTACCGAACGCGTTTCACTGCGAAGTTCTATCAAGGTCGGATACAACCGGGCAAATTTTTCCCGCTGACTGACCTCCACCACATCAAAACCCCGATGGCAGCAGGCACCACAAGCTGCACAATCTGCAGGTTCAAGGACGGGTTCATGATGTTCACAGGCCGTCTGGGCACTGTCCAGTTTGACTGATCGGGGAGGGAGGGGTTGTTCAGCAAGGCTGTAATTAACCGGCCTGCATCCAGGACGGGTAAGACGACAGCGCATGTCATGCTCTTTGCCGGGAATGGCCCAGGCACAAGAGCTGCATTGCTTTGTCTGATCTGCATGCAGCGAGAAACCGGTGGGATGCATAGCCCGGGCAAGTGACCACAGGGAAGAGTCTGGTGCCAGAGAGCCGATGGAATCGGCAATAACCGCAGTTGCGGAGAGGGCTTCATGTAGCACCTGTCGGTAAGGTGATTTACGTGCAGCGTCCAAGCCGGCGCTGGCCAATACGACAGCAGGATCTGCAGCCGGAGTCATGGGATCAGGTGGAAGGGCATCGTAATAGCTGCGCCACATGGTGGTAACCCCCATGAAACGCCTCAACCCATAGGCACCACTGAGTGCTGCCTGCAGTCGATTGGTGGCATACTCATATACAAGATCTTTGGGGCTGGTATTGTCCAGACCCCAGTCGACGAGAGCAAATGCAGTTTCACCGGAGACCAGCAGGTGACAGATTTCATGAAAAATCATCTGTGCCAGACAGTCATCAGGATCGAGATGTTCCTCACTTGCAAGGGTGAGTGTGCCTTTGCCATCCCAGCTGGCATAGGCCTTTGCAGAACGTTCAACTGACATACCCAGCTGTGCAGCAGCCTCAAGCCAGACCAGATCGGCGGGGTCCTGATAATTACTGGTGATAGTTCGGGTCAAAACCGGTAACTCTGTACATGGCAGGGGCTTGTATTTTATGCAGGTTTTACAAGTCATGATATGTCGGGTCATGAAAAGAAAAGTCAGAACAGACACAAATAGGGCAGTATTGTGGTATGAATGCATGCTGTCCTGCAGTGGATCTGTGATGCATTGCCGGGTGAAATGGCCAAGAAGCAGGAAGCGGAATATTTGACGAATGCCTGACGGAAGTTGCAGGATAGGACCCTCAAAAAAATAAAGGCCAGCAAGCATTCAACATTCGTGATAATGGAATGCGATTCAGCAGCTGGTATCAACAGACAGCAAGACGGGTCGGGGAGGTGGCAACCTGACAAGTCGGGAGGATGGTTGGGGATGAGCATAGCGTTCAAAAAGTGGCCGGTAATATTCCTGACCCTGATGGGTTCATTGCTGATGTCAGGGTTTTTCCCGCAAGCGAATGCCCAGCATGGACACCCCATAGTTGGCACCTGGAGCGGTTTCATGAATCGTCCACAGGGACAGGCATTACGGGCCCTGTTTACCTTTGATTTCAGTGCAGAGCAGGTAATTTCAGGCGCATTGATCATTAATGGTCGCCGCTACCCGGTAACCAGTGCCAGCCTCGACCCGGAAACCTGGACTGTAAAAATAGAGGCCACTGGGCAGGATCGCGCCGGAGCAACGCAAACCTATTTGCTGGAAGCCGTTTTTGAAAATCTGGATTCACCGGTTGCAAGAACCTTGTCAGGCACCTGGCAGGATGGCAGCAACGCAGGCGATTTCCGCATAGTCATGAACTGAATGGAGGAAAGTGCCTCATGAAAACCCGGATGTTCCGAAATATCATTGTTGCAGTTTTGTGCACTATTCCTGTTGCCGCTTTGGTGCAGGCACACCATTCCTTTCCTGCCCAGTACGATATAGATCGGCCGGCAACAATCGAAGGATTGGTTACCAAGTTTGAATGGCGCAATCCTCACGTTTACTTCTTTATGGATGTTTTTGATGAGGAGGGCAATGTTGAGGAATGGTCGTTCGAGTTGTCCAATATCTCTGCCATGCGCAACAGGGGATGGAGCAGTGAAACACTCCAGGTGGGTGATCTTTTGACTGTATCCGGTTCACTGGCCCGCGATAACAGTCCATTGCTCAATGCTACAGAAGTCAAACGCACTGATTCAGGGGTGACTTTGCTGTAGGGCTGAGCTGTAAGACTTCAACCTGACTGAAGATGGGAAGGACCAGGATGCAAAAACCACAATTGTCACGTGCAAATCTGAAACTGTTGGCCGGATTCATGCTGATGGTTGCCTCTGTCCCCCTTGTTGCCCAGGAGGCCAGACCTGCACCTAGGTTTCCGGATGGCACACCTGATTTCGGACCAGCACCGGGAGAGGATGGACACTGGAATACCGGTGTTGGCAATCTTTCGGAAAATTTTGTGGAAATGGAAGGTGCCTATCTGGTCAATCGGGAAGATCTCGACAAAGTGGCCCCTTTCCAGCCCTGGGCCAAAGCACTTGTGCAGTATCGACTGGACAGTATAGGCCGGGAAGACCCGCATCCCCGCTGTGTTGCCAATGGCGGACCAAGACAGTTCCATACACCGGTAGGCATAGAAATTGTGCAGGATCCAAGGCACCAGCGTATCTATGTCATGTCCGGGGGCGGGCCGCACAGCTGGAGAGAAATTTACACTGATGGCAGGGAGCACCCTGGACTGGATGAATATGACCGTTCATATTTCGGCCATTCTGTGGGCCATTGGGAAGATGATGTACTGGTAATCGATACAGTGCATTTCAACGAGCGCTTCTGGTTTGCGCGACGTCCGACAGGCATGGTGCATACAGATGCACTGCATCTGATAGAAAAGTTGTCACGACCTGACTACAACACACTGCACTATGAAGTGACAATTGACGATCCGAAAGCCTATACACGCCCATGGACCGCAAGTTGGGACATACCCTGGTCGTCAGAAGAAATGCCGGAGTATTTCTGTCAGGACTACAATGTGGATCTGGATCATATTGTTGGCATGGAACCGGAATAAGCTGCTGATCAGGGATTCTGCGCAACAAATACCAGATTGTCTGTGTCAAAACCCCTGTCGCTTGCCATAGTGATAAATCTTTCAAGCAACTCTGGTGCTACTGTTGGTGTTCTTGCCAACAGCCACAGATATTCTGTGTCCGGCCCGGAAACAAAAGCATACTGGTAGTTCTCGTGGTCCAGTTCAAATACAACGTAAGAGCCATAGAACGGCCCGAAGAATGAAACCTTGAGATATCCCTTGCTGCTGTTGTCGACAAAAAATGCCTTGCCCTGTGCCTGCTCCCATTCCTGTTGCTCTGCAGAATAGCCTCTGTTGATAACAGTAACGCCACCATCATCCCGCAATTGATATTCAGCTGTTACATTGCTCAGCCCGCGTTCGAAACTGTGATCAAGTCTGGCAATCTCGTACCAGGTGCCAAGATATCTTTCCAGCTCGAAATTGTTCACTGGTTGAACGCCCGGGGGCATGCCCAGACAACCAGCAAGAAACAGAAGTGAAAACAACAGGCAGTATTTGATCACATTAAAAAATCCGGAAAGGTCTGGATACATTACGCAGAAAGCAGTGTAGCGGATTAGTGCAGGTTAGTCGTGAGATATATGGTCAGATTGCGGCTGTTTGATGGTTGGGAAAAATTCCTTACACCCCTGATCAGGGTCCAAAGAATTTTGGCCTGCCTTTTGTGAAAGCAAAAAAGCATGACAACATACTTTTGTCGCTCAGGATTGGTTTGGTAGTTTTCAATGCATGGAACCTCTTTTGGCATGGGGCAGCAAACCCGACTCTTGCTTCCTCAGTGAAAGGATCAAGGTTCTTTTCTTCTTCTGGAATTATCTTGATACCCATTGAAGATACAGCCCTGGCGAACCGTACAAGTCTTTGAGACGAATTCACGAAAATGAATTTTGGCAGCGTACCAGCATTTGATTCAGATGTGTTGAGCAACTTCTTTGACTCGAACTCTGTCGGCTCTTCGGTATCTATGTCGAAGAACTCCATTCCATGGATCAATCCTGTCGCAACATCCATTATCGCGAGCACGTTGAAGTCGCCATCCGATATGGTCCGAACTGGTTCATCATTCAATTGGAAGAGAAGCCAGGCTTCATTCTCAATGAACTGTCTTGATGTTATGGACATAGCGGGACTCGAGGTAGGTAACGTCCTTGTTTAACGGAAAAAGCCCGCTGGCGAGATCTTTGCGCAAGCAAAGGGCATGACAGAGGGCTTTGTTCCGATTGGAGCAGTTTGTTATGCGCGCTGTCCGGATTGTGCATTTGTCTCACTCCATGGACGTATATTTTTCAGTTGTTCTGCTAAAGCTGCTTCAGCTATCTCGGTGTCATAGGCTGCCTGAACACGCAGCCAATAGCCATTGGACAATCCAAAAAACCGGCAAAGACGCAAATCTGTATCTGCGGTAATGGAACGGTTCCTCGCAATTATTTCTCCAATTCTCTGCGCTGGCACTCCAATTTCCTTCGCCAACCTATATTGTGTAATTCCCATCGGCTCAAGGAATTCCTCTTTGAGCAACTCGCCAGGCGTTACAGGATCTATGTTACGCATAAGCTACCTCCTAGTGATAATCAACAATTTCAACATCTTCCATACCAGATTTAGTCCATCTAAAGCAGATACGAAACTGCTTGTTAATGCGAATACTATGCTGCCCTTTCCGATCATGGGATAAAGCTTCTAGCATGTTGCCGGGCGGAACTTTCAGGTCATCTAGGCGATTTGCTGCCTGAAGCTGGCGAATTTTCCGCAGAGCAATTCGCTCAAAATTAATAAAGCGCCTGACCCTCATGCCGCTAGCAAGCTTTTTCGTGTCCTTGCATTTGAAAGATATGATCATGGCCGAATAGTAACGCCGCTCATTAATAACGTCAAGCGTTACTATTTGGATGGATCCGACTTACACTGAAAGCGCATAACGTCGCAAACAACGGCGACCGATGCGAAGCAGAGGGCGTCCGGTACCGCCAGGTACGTATTGATTTGCCTTGTTATGTGTGTCCGAAAATTTATTCATCGATTAAATTATTTACATACTCCTGAAACTCTGGATCATATGAGTTATAAGACTCCTTCCAATGTTCTTTGAAAGCATTGAGAAACATAAGACCAGATATTGTTTCACCGACTTGATTCATAAATCTTTGGTCCAATGAAGAGTACTCATGCTGGTAAAATGCGCTTTGCCAAATACGAAAAATTGAACGCAAATAGACGGATAGTTGTATCTTTTCAGCGCTCGAAATAGTTTCTCCATTTTGTAATTTATCGATACTACTTACCAATTCTGGATGAGCTACCAAGAGTTGTTCAACTGAATTTATATTTTCAAGATAAGCTCCAGCCATAGTAAGTTGGATAGTTTTAGTATTCAGTTCAGTTTGTACCGCACTCTGTTTTACTTGCGTGCCAACAAAAATTAATGAAATAACTATGGCTAGCGCTGAGATAATTTCAGCTATAAGTGCAAATCTTTGAAGTCTTATATTCAATTTATATTATCTCTTAGAGGTAAGCGCTAATAACACATAACATTTTATTAATGAGCCGGCTCGGTTTGCCGCTCAAGAGATTTGAATGTATTTCCTATCTAACTGACACACACATGTAATGACCCAGTGATTTCCTGCTCAGGTATTATTCACCCACATGGTGGAGATACCGATGAGCAACATGCAAGACGAAGACATAAAGCGCTGGACGGCCAAGCGCAAATCCGCCCTGGTTCTGGACATCATCCAGGGCAAGGCTACCGTGGCCGAAGCCAGCCGCCAGTTTGACCTGCCACCAGCCGAGATCGAGGACTGGGTAAACCAGGCCAAGGCCGGCATGGAGAATGCCCTGAGAGCCAAGCCGGAAGATGTGCGCGAGCAGTACGAGCGCGAGATCAAGAAGCTGCAGGAGGCATACGGCGAGGCTATGCTGGAGTTACGCGCCCGAAAAAAGCTGGAATCCCTGTTGGGCAAGGACGAGACTTGATCGCCCGTGTCCAGCAGGGACTGAAGGACGATGGCGTTGTGGTCAGTGTCAGCCAGTTATGCCGCTGGTTTGAAGTGCCCAGGCGTACGGTGTACTACCGGCCAACCAAGTCGGCGCCCAAGGTGCAGGAAGCGCTGGCCACTCCGATCAAGGCCCTGATCGAGGAGGAGCCCTCCTTCGGCTATCGTACCGTGGCGGGCTTGCTCGACATGAACAAGAACACGGTGCAGCGCATTTTCCAACTTAAAGGCTGGCAGGTACGTAAGCGGGCAATTGGCCATAGACCGCGCATCGAGGCCTTGCCATCGGTGGCGACCAAGCCCGATGAGCGCTGGGCCACGGACTTGTGCCGAGTGTGGGGTGGCCGCGATGGCTGGTTGTCGTTGGCACTGGTGATCGACTGTCATACCCGCGAGTTGCTGGGTTGGCATCTGTCGCGCAGCGGTAAGGCATCAACCGCGCAGGCTGCACTGGAACAGGCACTGATCTGCCGCTATGGGACGCTGGGGCGGGTCAAAGAGCCGTTCCTGCTGCGCTCGGATAATGGTTTGGTATTCACCAGCCGGAACTATACGCGCCTGGTGAGGAGCTACGGCTTGCGCCAGGAGTTCATCACGCCACACTGCCCGCAGCAGAACGGCATGGTGGAGCGCGTGATCAGGACCTTGAAGGAGCAGTGGGTACACCGGCACCGCTTCGAGAGTTTGCAGAATGCCAGCCGCGTTATCAGCGACTAGATCTGCTTTTACAACACCCGACGCCCTCACCAGGCATTGGGGATGAAGACACCCGCTGAGACTTATGCATTAGCGGCCTGACCTGTGCAGAAAGTGCTGGGTCATTACATTTTCCTATTAATTCCAGGATCAAATTTGCAGGCCGTTGAATTTATTCAATATTGCTTGTCCTGCCAGGATAAAACCGAGCCTGTTACCAGATAGAAAGTGCCGGGTATTGGCGTTTCCTTTCATGGTGGTTTCCGGTAACTGTTTATTGCATTCAGATAGCAAGAACGCCAGGCAAAAAAAAGCGCACCTCGGTGCGCTTCTCTTTATCGTCTTGCCTGCTTTTGGCTGGTGGTCAGATTACTTGTTGCGCCAGGAGTCTGCGTAATTCTCACGAGCTTCCTTGGCATAAGGCGTCGGGGCGACCCTGACGCGGATTTCAGCCTGTTTGTGTGCTTCGGTAGAGGTTTTGCCGGTAGTTTCAGGCTCTCCCCATTTGAGTGTAAGCACATCGCCTTCCTGGATGTCGGCATCAACCACTGCCAGAGAAAGCAGGCAGCGCTCGTTGTAGCTGTAGCCGTTGAACATGGACATGCCCACGGTTTTGCCGTCTTTTTCCAGAATGTCAGCGTTGCTGGATGCATAGTTCGGCTGCGGGAAGTCGATCCACTTGTACGCTTTACCTTCCATGAAGCAGGATTCGATAACCTTGAGCACGTCTTCACGATTCCACTCAATAGTGACTTTCTTGCGCTGGCCCCCTTCGGCTTTCATTTTTTCCAGGGCCGCCTTGCCAATGAAGTCGTCTTTCTTCCAGCCAATGTAGAAGTCGTAACCCAGTTCGTAAGGGGTTACGTAATAGTCTTCAATGTTGTCGCTGTCCAGTGAACCACCGATGGAGCCGGTGGCTTCGTAACTGTCAGCACCCAGCCAGTCGCGGTAGGCGGCCAGCATGCCGTCACCGGTATAGATGCCTGGCAGCGGGGATGGTATCCAGCCTGATTCCAGTGTGTTGGATGAATAGGCGCGGCTGCCAACCAGTTTCATGTCAACACCTGCAGCCTTGGCAGCTTCGACGATTGTTGACTGTATGTAGTGTTTGTCTGCATAGGGGCCCCAGATTTCAAGACCTGGTGCACCGGCCATGCCATGGCGCAGTGCCTGCACACGACGGTTGCCTACGTTGATCCAGTCAACGTGGAAGAATTTCACTTCAGGAATCGGACCGCCATGCATTTTTTCAAAGATCTTGCCGGCATCTGGACCCTGGATCTGGAAGCGGTAATGACCGCGATAGATCGCTTTGCCATCCGGGCGGCTGTCGGAGCGGGGATCATGTTTCAGTCGCACGTTCCACTGGCCATAGGAAGCCTGGAACAATACCCAGTTGGCTGTAGGGGCACGACCCACCAGCACGAATTTGTCTTCAGTTTCACGGAAAATGATCATGTCGCCAATAACGTGACCTGCAGGGGTGACAGGCACAAAGTGCTTGGCCACGTTAAGCTTGAAGTTGGCAAAACTGTTGATGCCTACATAGCTCAGGAATTTTTCAGCGTCAGGACCTTCTACAGTCAGTTCGTCCATGTGATGGGTCTGGTCGAACAGTACCGCGGAATTTCTCCAGGCCATTTGCTCGGTACGCCAGTTGGAGAATTCAGGTGCAACCACAGGATAAACATAGATGCCGCACTGGTTATTACGCAGCAGCTTCACTGCATTGCCTGCCGCAGCAATTGCGCTGGAGAGGTTGTTATTGCTCATTAATAAACTCCTGTTCTTTGATGCAGGGTGTTTGAAGGAATTTTTTTTCGCTATTCGAAATTCATGGTTTTTGCGAAGCGCGCATTATACAGGCTGCAGAGTCTCTGACAAGGCTGAGGAGGGCATTTCCGAACCGGCCGGTCTCGCAGTTGTGCATGATTTTACTGAAAAAAATCCAGAAGCAGTCAATAATTGCTTCATGATGGCATTCCATCCTGGAGATGTTGCGCTCGAAGAGAATCACACTGGCAAGTCATGGTGAGCATTGATGGTATATACCAGGTCTATGCCTGAGCATGCTTCTTTGACATACTCTCGGTCTTCAAGCCTCAAACAGGGAGAAAAATCTCATGTCAGTGAAGGCCAAACTGTTTATCAACGGGCGCAGCCAGGCGGTGCGTATACCCAAGGAATTTGCCTTCAAGGGAGTGGATGCCGTTGCCATCCGCAAGGAAGGCAACAGTCTGGTACTGACACCGGCCCGCAGCACATGGGAATCATTTGCCGATGAAGTCCCCGGTGACGATGACTTCATGGTGGTGCGTCACCGCCTGATGAAATCATGAGGAGCATGCCATGATCATCATGCTGGGTACTGAAATCTGCCGGGTCATTCTCAAACAACAACCCAAAAGTCTGCTCAGTCAGTTGCAAACCTGGTCAGCCGACAGTGACGAAATCGTCATCTCTGCCATCACCTATGCGGAACTGGTGGCAGCGGCGCTGCTCACCAGCGAACAGGAACGGCATATGCAGCTGGTAGAGCGTTTCTGTGATCGTCTGGATGCAGTGGTGTCATGGGACAGTGCTGCGGTGGATTGTTACACCACACTACAGCGCAAAATCATGAGCGAAGGGAGGCGCCTGAACATGAATGATGTGATGATCGCCGCGCATGCGGTCAGTCTGCAGGCCAGGTTGCTCAGCAGCCACGCACAAACTTTTGAGGGCATTGATGCCCTGGATGTCTATCCATGGCATGAGAGCGACATCCGGTCCTGATTACTTTCAGTGCGGCATGCTGTTGTGTGTGTCACAACTGTTGCAGCATTTTCCGGGTTTCCTGCAACAGTCCTTTTCTGTTGAACATCAGATGCCAGCGTTTGCCGCCACTCTGCCGCCACAGCACGGCTGAGCGAATGCCGGCAAAAAGCATGGTGCGAATGCGGCACGCCACTTCTTCACTTTGCAGAAACTTCATGTCACCCCTTACCTGTATGCGAAAAGGCAACCTGCTGATGGTTTCCTGGTACAAACGTGCCAGTTCGGTGATTATTTCAACCAGATTGTCTGCATTACGGCTGGTGTAATGGCTGCCCAGAATTTCAATTCGCGTACCAATCGTGTTCAGCATGTCGGAATCAGCACTCAACTTTTGCTGCAAGTGCAGCAGGCTCAGCACATAACGCATAATTTCGTTGTTGGTGAACATGGTGGTATCACCACTGAGTAATTCAGACAGCAGTTCAAGTCCCAGTTTCAATTGCGCCTTGCTGCCATACACTTCTTCTGCTGTTTTCGGTGTGGTCAGAAACAGGCTGTTTACCATGGTGAGCTGTTTGTCCTGCGCAGCAAGACCATACTGCGCAAGCTGGTTTACCAGGAATGCTGCCTGCGCAACACCGGCAAGTGACAGTGTTTGTCTGGAATTGACTGCCATGTTCAGTTTTCCCCGATTCGACTCACAATTACTGCCCCGCCCAGGCAGATGTCACCATCATACAGGACCAGTTGCTGCCCGGGAGTAACAGCTCGTTGCGGCTTGTCAAACACAACAGTGCATTTGTCTGTTTCTGTTTGTATGACTGTGCAGTCCTGGTCCGGCTGGCGATATCGGGTCTTGGCCCTGCAGCGCAGTGGCAGTGTGCTGTGTATTTCATTGATCCAGATGATAGGACCGGTAGTCAGGCTGTTGGTATAGAGCAGGGGGTGATCGTTACCCTGTACAACAATCAGCACATTGCGATCAAGATCCTTGTCGGCAACATACCAGGGTTCTTCATCAGCGCCGGCTACGCCGCCAATGCCCAATCCCTGACGTTGACCATAGGTGTGATACATCAGGCCACCATGTTGTCCCAGTATTTTGCCTTGCGGTGTTTCTATATTGCCCGGTTGTGTAGGAATATAGCGTTGCAGGAAATCCCTGAAGCGTCGCTCTCCTATAAAGCAGATGCCGGTACTGTCTTTCTTTTCATGGGTAATAAGGCCTGCCCGGGCTGCACGTTCCCGCACCTGTGCTTTTTCCACGTCGCCCAGTGGAAACAGCGTGTGTCGCAGTTTGTCTTCATGTACAGCACTCAGGAAATAACTCTGGTCCTTGTTGTTATCACGGCCCTTGAGTAGCAGCGTGCTGTTATCCCGCTGTTCTGTCCGGGCATAATGTCCGGTGGCTATGCAGTCAGCACCAAGATCAATGGCATGATCAAGAAAGGCACGAAACTTGATTTCACGATTGCACAAAATGTCAGGGTTGGGCGTGCGACCAGCCTTGTATTCAGCCAGGAAATGTTCGAATACGCGGTCCCAGTACTGCGCAGAAAAATTGGTGGTGTGCAGCATGATCCCCAGCTTGTCGCATACTGCTTCCGCATCAATGAGGTCGTCCACTGCC
>JAURLQ010000170.1 GCA_030831125.1 Gammaproteobacteria bacterium | reverse complement strand
CGGCAGCAACCGGGCAACGGTGAGAGAAGCCTACAGTCAGCGCAATATCGCTGAAGAGGAATTGAGACGGACAGAGCTGGAGGTGGAACAACGGACGACCAATGCTTTTCTGCTGGTGAAAAATGGCGAGTCCCGCATAGAGGCTGGCCAGGTCTTGGCCGAATCAACAGCCACTGCCTATGACGCCATGCAACGAGGCTATGAATTGAATGCCGTGACGAGTGTTGATCTGCTCAACGCGCTGCGCGACACCTTCAATGCCGAGCGGCAGCTGCAACAGGCTCGCTACGACCATATCAGGGCCAACCTGCTGTTGCTCAGGGAATCGGGCACCCTGTCACCGGATGACCTGCTACAAGTGAGCAGACAGCTCAATCAACGCTGATCTGAACGCCTGTTTTCAACTGAACAGGCGCGCGTGCCTTTGTGCCAACAGATTCTGCAACGTGGCTTTCATGCTTTCAGCCTGAAATACGTCAAAACCTTCCGCATAATCTGCCTTTGATCCCAGCGTGAGCGTTCTCAGCGCATTCATCGCCTCTACCACGCGCACATAACGCTGTTGCTGTAGCTGGCTCAGATACACCTGCATGGCTTCTTGTTTGGTCGTCATGGTTGCGGTGATATCGACCAATGTATTGATCGGACTCTGCACAGCTATTTCATAACTGACCGGTGTAATTGCGGGATTGTTCAATTCCTGCAGAGCCTGCCACACCATCAGTGCACAGGTGCGGTGATCAGGATGCAGTTCCATCACACCGGGAAAGAAAACCGCCCTCGGCTGATGCTTTGCTATCAGCGCACTGGCTTGTTCCACTGTTGCGTTATTCACCTGCAGGCCACGATCGGGCTGATTCATGAAGGTGACACTCTGCATGCCAAGAATGGCTGCTGCAGCCTGCGCTTCCTGTTTTCTGGTTTCCACCAGCCCCTCTCCTTCACCGCCAAGCGATCCATCGGTAACGACGACCAGATGTGTGGCGATGCCTGCCTGTGCTGCCTTTGCCAGGGTGCCGCCCATGCCGAAGGTTTCGTCATCGGCATGCGGGGCAAACACCAGCCAGGGCCCGGCCATGACCGGCAGGGGCACTGTGTGATAGGGCACTATTTCACTTTCCTGGATCATAGAAAGTCCGTGTCTCCCGGCATCAGCCACCAGTGGTTGCGCAGCACTTCTGGTGCTGGTCCTGCTGTCCAGATATTGGCTGGAGTGATCACAGGCAGTGTTGTTGCCTTTGGCCCCATGGCACTGAAATGCTTCTTGAATGCTTCGCTGCACCAGGTGTCGAGTTTGTATCTGCCTGCCCCAATTGCCAGCCCTGCCGCAAGCTGGATGAGCAGGGGAAAGTGCAGTTGTGGCGCAATAATATCCAATATCAACATGCGTGCACCTTCATCCTTGAGCACTATAAAGCCCAGCGGTTTGCCACTGAAACGGCTGAGCATCAGATAACGCCGGTATTTTCTTTCCGGATTCAGCAGATAGCGCCGCCTTATCCACTGCGGGGTTTTGTCTACAACAATGTCATTGTCCAACTCCGAAGACATCTGTGCCCAGAGCAAGGCCAGTTTCGGTTTCAGTCTGTCAAAATTTTCGCTGTCGAGCTCCACCACCCTGTGCCATAGATTCGGCTTTACCGAAATCCCTTGTAGTTGCCAGCTCAACTCTGTCATCTGGCCGACACCGGCATAGAGCCCCAGGTGTGAAGCCAGCTTCATGTGCCGGTCGCTTGGAAAGCCGTAACCCAGCAAATAGGGGTTTTCATTCCCGACAAATTTTTCCAGAAAACGGCTGCCCGTCAAAAAAAAAGGGCTCTGTTTTCTGACTGCCTGACGGGCCGCAGGCCTTACCATGACATCAACTATCTGCATGGCTTTGGCAGGTTTGCCGAAGTAACGGATATCAGTGCCTACACCACCGTAGTGTCCGATCATGTGCATGCCTCGAAACGCGCCAACCGCATGACCGTCATTGATGCTGTATTTCCATTCCCAGAACTGTGAAGACATGCTTTCACCGAACACTTCACGAAACAGTTTGCGCATGGCGGGCGCATCGTCCTCGTCAAGCAGACGCACTTCAGTAAAATCCGCAGCCCTGTTCTCCATGTTCACGGCGTATTCCATTGATGCGGCAGGTTTACCAGGCCACGTGCCAGCCCCTGCTGCTCTACATTCAGTTCTGCTGCCTGGACCACAGCTTCATAGATATGCAGGCCACGCTCACACATCAGATATACATCCAGATTGTAGTTGCCCTTGAGCAGGGGCAGGGCAGGGAAGCACAATCTTGCCACGCCCATTCCATCGTCGTTCCTGTGCAGTTCAATGCCATCGTTGACCGAGCCCACACTGGAAAGTATGCGGCCGTCGCCACCGGTAAATGCCAGGGCAACGCTGGGCATGGGCAAATTGCGCCCTGGTTCGAACGTCACGACAACTTCAAGATTACTCACGCCGCTCATCATTCTGTGCGCCCTGGCTGAAGTGCCATCGACCCTGACGTCTATGGATACAATTCTGGGGACTTCTCCCGCGCCCTTGCCAGCTTGTTTCCCGCCTTCTGAATGCTGACTTGGTGATGCTTCATGGTCATCCAGCTGTTCTGCAAGCGCTGACTGCATGCGCAGGTACTCTCCATACTCTGTCACAACGGCTGCAGGTGCCCCTCGGGCCCTGATCCTGCCTTCTTCTATCCACAGCACGTGATCACAAAGCGCTTCTACCTGATAGAGGGAATGCGAACAGAAGAATATGGTTTTGCCTGCCTTCTTGAATTCCATGATGCGATCAAAGGAGCGACGGGCAAATACGCCATCACCAACCGAAAGCGCTTCGTCAATGATCAGGATGTCGGGGTCGATATGTGTGGCTATGGAAAAGGCCAGACGCACAAACATGCCACTTGAGTAGGTTTTGACAGGGCGATGGATGAACTCCCTGATACCGGAAAATTCCACGATGTCCTCGTATATGACATCTGTTTCCTTTTTGCCCAGGCCACCGATAGCGCAATTGAGATAGATATTTTCGTGTCCGCTCATTTCCGGGTGAAAACTGGCGCCCAACTCCAGCAGTGCTGCCACTCTGCCATTCACGACAATGCTGCCGGAAGAAGGTTGCAAGGTATTCGCAAGGATTTTCAGCAGGGTGCTTTTGCCAGCGCCATTCCTGCCAACAACACCAACCACTTCACCAGCTTTTACTTCAAGGTTGATATCCTGCAGGGCATAGTGGGATTCATGACGGGCCTTGCCGGTGAGGATTTCCCTCACGCGATCCAGATCGTGTCTGTACAGTTTGTAGTATTTGCTGACCGCTTCCAGTCTGATTATTGGTTTGTCCATCAGAGCACTTCCCTGATGTGGACAAGACTGCGCCGAAATACCAGCCAGCATGGGCCCAGTAACAGCAGCCATTCAACAATCAGTCGCAACACCGCCTGCGGACTGAAGGCAAAAGCCTCTCCCTGGATCAGCGCATGCATCAGCCCCATGATATCTGCAAAGGGATTGAGCCAGAGCACATTGCGAACCGATTCCGGCAGCATGTCAGGAAAGTACAGAATCGGCGTGCAGTACATGATGAGCATCAATGCAAAAGGGAGGGCCTGGGCAAAATCCCTGACAAACAGACCCAGTACGGAAAACAGCAACACCAGCGGCAGTATCCAGAGCAGAAGCAATGGAATGATGACAAAGGCATGCAGCGCCGTGGCAAGGTCAAACATAAGGCCTAGCATGAGCACATAGATAAGTGTATAGACCAGCCCGGGAATGAGCATTACCACAACCGGCAACAATTCAACCGGGAAGGGCGTACGCCTGTAGAGACTGCTGAATTCCCTGAACATACCCGCCGCCCGTCCCAGCACTTCTGTAAGACAAAGCCAGGGCAACATACCGACCAGAAGGTAACTCAGGAAGTCGGGCCCACGATTGAAACGCATGCCGTAGACAATGTCGAAAAGAAACCAGAATCCCGCTATCTGCAATCCCGGTTGCAACAGGGGCCATAGCATGCCGAGAACAGTACCAGAAGTCCTGTTGACCACATCCCGACGCAAGAGCATGCGCAGCAGGTCCCGATGCCTGAGCCCACTGAATAGCGGTACTGTCAGCCCCTGGTAAACATTGCGGAACAATGCAGAAAGAATCACGGGTATGTTCAAAGCGGATTTACTACCTTCAGGCGGGTCGGAATACGTTGGTAGGGGTTGATTTTATAAACCCTGGGGCGATTGGTTGCACCAATAATCTCTATGGTTTCGGCAAAACCGGTAACGGCATTATCTGTTACTGTATCCCCTTCTTCAGCATTTTCATGGTCAGATTCTGCATAGACAAAAATTGTATAGTAGTTTGAGGTCTTGTTGTTCTGCAGCCAGCTTCTGAGGTCGGCCATGTTTTCGGCCGGTACTATCTGCGCAACATCGCCATTTCCACGGAATTCGTTTTCCTCACGCCAGGCAACAATCTCTGCTATCAACTCATCGGTCAAACCAGGCAGCAGTTGCATGGCTTCAACCGTGGCCAGGTTCAGGTTCACCAGTTCGTTTTCGCCATACAGTGTGAATGCTGCGTCCAGATCCACGTTTGCAAACACTTCATCAAAGCCCCTGATCAGCAGTATTTCCTCCACCGTTTCCATGGCGCCGTTGCGGGGACGATAGGGCGGGTCGAGTGACAGATAGTAATCTGTATCGGCCCCTTCCAGTCCAGCCATATCGTTGAGGTCTAACCAGTCACCCCAGGCTCCCATGAGCGCATCCAGTTTTGCCCGCACATCAAGTCCCTCTCCCAGCTGCTTTTCCAGCAGTGCGCGCATGCGTGGCCGGCTTATCTCGCGCAGATTGATTTTGCCGGCATGGTCATAAATGCGGACAACAACGCCTTCGGGCTGGGCATAGTGCAATTGCAGGGGCTGGCCATTGAAGCGGTAGCGGGGATTTTCATTGATTTGCTGTAGCTCGCTTACCTCAAGTTCCCGTGGTGGTTCGTCCATGCGCTCCATCATCAGCTCCATTTCCGCCTGATTGAGTGCTGCTGTGAGCTTCGCCCAGTTGCCAAGGTCCTGCTGATGGTAAAAGGCCGTTTGGGCGCTCAACCTGTTCTGGCTGGCGAGCACTGCTACCAGAATGGTGAGCAGGGTGATTGTCCAGAGTGTGACTATCAGCACTGTGCCTTTTTGTCTGGTCATCATGTCACCGGAATGGTCGGGTCTATCTGGTCATGACGCCATGCTCTGATGGGTGCCACAATTTCCAGTACTTCAGTTTGTCCATCATCGGGTACAAAGCGCACCAGCACCGCAAGGGGCAGGCTTTGCATGTCGCTGCCGACCCACTCGTCTAGCCACTCTTTCCTTTCCGTATTCCGCTGCACCAGATAACTGAACTGTATTTCATATCCCGGTAGCAACACCTGCGGCTGCAACTCCTCCAGCCTTTCATCGGGGTTGTCGCTGAAAGCCGGTGTCAGGGCCAGTTGCACACCTTCACCCGGCGTTGACAACAGTCGCCAGGCAGTAAGCCCGGTACGGCGTTGCGGCGAAACCATGGAGGCAAAACGCAACTCATTTGCCGAACCTTCAAAATAAATGAAGCGTGAGAGCCTTTCGAGATCGATATAACTGTGAGGAACTGCAGCAAGCAACGCCCGCTCTATCTGCAGAATGACCAGAGATTTATCCAGCGTGGTATCGAGTGTGGTGGTTTCGCGCCGCCAGTCGCTGACCACGGTATAGACACCGGCACTGAGCATGCCCAGCAACAAGCCGGTGAGACTTAGCGCCAGCAGTAGCTCCAGCAGCGTAAAGCCCCTGGCGCGTCTGTAATTGTGAAGATGACTTTTCATTCCGGAAAGTCCAGCTCAACCCAGTAGGTGCCATTGGCAATCACTTCGTTGAATTCATCCACGATGTAGTAGCCACGCAACTGGTGCACACTGCTTTGGGTCTGCCGCTGTGGTTGCTCCAGTACTTCGTTGTCAAAAAGCCTTAGTTCCGGATTCTCGAAATCAATTATGGCCTCGCCCCGTTCGTTGTTCAGCTGGGCGAAATTGATAAGACTGCGCACCTGGATACTGTGCAGCAGTGCATTCTCGGAACGCCAGGCCAGACGCTTGCTGCCGCCGATAACCCCGAAAAGTCCGCCCAGCGCAAGCCCGGTAATGGTCATTGCCACCATGACTTCAAGCAGGGTAAAGCCACGCTGCTTTTCAGAAATTCTCACCGGGATCCTCTCCATTGTAGGCGGTGGCTATACGGCCTGTTATCGGATCAACACGGATCATCGCAGTCCTGTTGTTCAGCGCAAAATTGAGAACACCGCCAGTGCTGCCGCCCTGGGGGAAGAATGTGATTTCAACCTTGTCGACGTTCTCGGGCACTTCGTTGGGATCTGACTGGAAGCGCAGTGTCAGCAGTTCACTGATCCAGTGATCGCGATTGCCAGTCAGCTCAGCCATCAGTTCCTCGTATTCAGGAGACTGCGGATCCAGGGCATAAAAACTGGCTACCTGTGGCGCAGCTTCCACAACAGCCATTCTTCTGGCATAGGTCAAAGAGGCTACTGCCCGTCTGACCTGGGCATTGAAAGTGCTGCTGTCGGTATTGTTCAGTCTCGGGATGACAAGGCCAAGCGAAACTGTAATCAGGGAGATGACCAGCAACAGCTCCAGCAGGGTAAAGCCTCGATGGCTTCCGGATGTTGCGTTACGCTGGCATATCCGGCTGTTGTTATTCGCCGATATCCGCATCATCTCCCGTGCCTCCCGGCGCCCCATCAGCACCGTAGGAAATCAGCGAAAACTCCCTGCCATCGATTTCATAGACGTAGTTATTGCCCCAGGGATCAAGCGGCACGGCATTGGCGCTGCGCAAATACGGCCCCTGCCAGGAATCGCGCCCGGTATCGTTTTCGATCAGACCGTCCAGTGACTGGGGATAGCGGCCATTATCAAGCAGATAGGTATCGAGTGCCGTGGTCAGATTGGCAATTTGCGCTGCAGCCGCGCTGCGCTGCCCCCTGCCGAGATTGTTCCAGATCGAAGGGCCTACCAGCGCCACCAGCATGCCAAGGATGGCCATGACAACCAGCATTTCAATCAGCGTGAATCCGGCATTTTTAAGCGTTTGTTTCTTCATGTTTCTAATTCTCCTTTGTGGGCCTGGTTACAGGCCGGCATCTTCCAGCAGCAGCTTGACGTTGGTGAAGGAGTCGCGAAACTCCTGCAGCAACGCAGCATCACGCTGATCGCCATAAATAATCTGGGGACGCAAAATCACGAACAGCTCCCGGCGCACATTGCTCAGATCACTGTAGGAAAACAGCCTGCCGGCAAACGGGATTCTCATCAATCCGGGAATACCGCTCTGCAAATCGGTACTGTCTTCCTGAATCAGACCACCCAGGGTAATGGTCTGCTGGTCTGCCACCACTGCAGTTGTGGTGATCGACTGGGTAGTAAAAGTCGGATTGTTGCCTACTCCGGAGCCACCACCCTCTTCAATGGAAGACAGTTCCTGCTGTATTTCCAGGTTGATATAGCCGTCTTCATTGATCTGGGGCGTAATGGTCAGTGTGATACCGATTTCGGTATAGGTAATGTTTTCCTGGGTAACTCCGTTGCCAATCGCTACGGTGCCATTGTTGATTGGCACACTCTGGCCAACCTGCATGGTGCCTTCCTGCTTGTTGGTCGCCAGGATCGTGGGTCTTGCCAGCAGCTTGACCTCATTGTCCTGCGCAATGGCATTGAGTGTTGCCTCGATAATGGCTGAACCATCCAGGTTGGTCCGGGTCAGTACCAGACCTGAGCCCTGATTGGCAAACCCGGTATTCGAATCCAGGATGCCCGACGGCAGAAATCTGGAACTCAGGCGCGCAGGGCCGCTTCCAATATTGCCGGACACCCGGGCCCAATCTATACCGAATCTGGTCCCGTCTGTAAGTGTTGCCTGGCCAATGACCGCATTGATCAGCACCTGTGCCGGTACGGTGTCCAGACTGTTGATCGTGGTCAGTAGCTGCCGGTACTCTCGCGGCGTTGCGCGTATCAACAGGCTGTTGGTGTTTTCATCTGCCACTATGGTGACACTCAGGTTGGCAGATACAATTTCGCTTCCGGATTCTGGCTGGTTCTGGGCCTGCGCATTATTGAGAAACTGGACGAAGGGCGGCACAGGGGCATTATTATCTGAGCCCACCTGTCCTGCCTGGAATACTGCTGTTCCCTGGGCAGCTCGCTGGTTGTCGTTACGGTCTCGCGCCAGAGGCTCTTCGTCATCCTCACCAAACACGCTGGTCAGGGTTGCGGCCAGCGCCACTGCATCCAGATTCTTGACCTTGTAGACAAAAAGCTGTTCTACCTGCTCCTGACTCTCGGCGTCCAGGATACGAACCCAGCGGGTAATTTCCGTAAAACCCCTGTTGGCAGGTGCAACCACCAATACGGCATTAATGCGATCGAGCCCCAGTACCTGGTAGGAAGACTGCTCGCCCTCGATCAACTCAAGCACACTGTTGAGTTCTTCCGCCACTTCAGCTGCAGGTGAATTGACCAATTCATAGAGCTGTATGCCCTGATTGAGGAAAGGATCATCATCAAGCACCGAAAGCAGTGCATTGACCCTGGCCAGCTGTTCAGGCGTGCCGCTGATACCCAGCAGATTGGCCGGACCAAGACGCAACAACGATCCTTCAGGCTGCAAGAGTGGATTGAGTATCGCTTCAGCCGCCTCCACAGAAATGTAGGAAAGGGGGGTTACCTGCAATACCTGTGACGCCGATGCCTCACCCAGAAATCCGGGTAACAGGATTTCAACCGGAATACGCGAGGCATTGCGGCTGAATTCGTAGACATTGCCAGCCTGTTCTATGGTTACGCCAGCGTTGCGGGCCAACAGGCGCATGAGTGGCCAGATGTCTTCATAGCGCAGCGGGTTGCTGGCAGAAGTTCTCAGGCTTACGCGGTAGTCAATGGTCGGGTCTATGACCATGTTGATGCCAAGCGCATCGCCCAACTGTTCGAATACCAGTTTCAGATCTTCCTGCTCGTAATTCAGCTCAACCACATTGTTGTCTGGCGGTGTTACCGGTGGCTGGACTTCCGAAAAACGTCCCAGTTGTATGACTCTGCCTTCGCGATTGATACCAAGTTCTTCAGCTGAAGGCTGGGGTGCCTGCCGGGGGGCTTCCTGGATTTGAGGCCGGGAATTTCCCTGCTCGGTAGTGCCCGCTGAAACGCCAGCAGCGCCGGAGCCACTGCTGGTAGCGCTTTCCAGGGACGCACACCCGGACAGTGTGCAGGCCAGCATTACGCCCAGCTGCAACTGCCTGTATCCTGAATTTCTCAAAACCTTCACTTTATGCTCCCTAGAAATCCAGCGTGTTCATACTGAACACCGCTGAAAGCATGATCACGATAATGCCGCCCACTATAACGCCCAACAGCAGTATTAGTGTTGGTTGCAGCGCATTGAGCAGGCGGGCGAGCTGATCTTTCACATAACCATCAAATGTTTTTGCAAGTTTCTTCAGAATGACACCTGTACGCCCTGACTCTTCCCCAACGGTAACAAGCTGGTGCAGCAACAGGGGAAAGCGCTTTGTTCTGGCCAGTGAAACACCAAGTCCGGCGCCACCTCGCACATCCTCTTCAACCTGCCGCAGGTGCCTGACCAGCTCTTCATTGCCCACCACATCCCTTGCCACACGCAAACCGCGGATCAGCGGAATACCTGCACCAAGCAGTGCGCCGAGCGTTCTGGTGAATATGGCAACCTCCCGGTAAAGCGCCAGTTGCCCGACCAGTGGCAGCTCCAGCAGCCAGGCGTCGCGTTTGCGTTTTCTTTCAGGATCGAGCGTCATCCAGCGCCAGCCATAAACCAGCGCAGCAACTAACGGTACCACCAGCCAGCCGTAGCGCTTGATGACATTGCTCATATCAAGCAGAAAGGCGGCAGAGGGCGGAATTTCCGAACCGACGTCGACAAAAATGGTCGTGAACTGCGGCACCACAAAAATCAGAAGCAGGGCTACCGATGCAATACCGGTGAACAGCAATACCATTGGATAAGTCAGCGCCGAAATAATGTGTTTGCGGGTTTCCTCGGCGGCCTCAAGAAAACCGGCAAGATCAGGCAATAGCTGATCCAGAATGCCGCCTGTTTCTCCTGCCCTGACAAGATTTATATAAAGACGCGAAAAAACATCTGGATGCAGCTCCATGGCGTCGGCCAGACTCTTGCCTTCCTTTACATCCCGCCGCAGCGAAATTACCAACCGTTTCATATGCTCTTTTTCAGTGATTCCTTCGAGAAGTGAGAGCGCCTTGTCGATCGGCACACGGGCTTCAACCAGCGTGGTCAGTCCGTTGGTAAAATCAACCAGATCTGCATTCCTGATTCTGGTACCCGAACTGCTCTGCAACTGGCGACCTGCCGCCCTGATGCGAACTGGCACAAGTTTGCGGGCCTGAAGCTGGGCTACAGCTTCACGCTCTGATTCGGCACTGAGGTTGCCTGTCAGGATATTGCCCTGAAGGTCACAAGCCTGATACTGGTAATGATTAACACTCATATTGCACGTGTTACCCTGACCACTTCTTCAGGCGTGGTCAATCCTGTCCGCAATTTATCCAGCGCGTCTTCACGCAGTGTTTGCATACCTTCGCTTACTGCCTGCTTGCGTATGACATTGGCATCTGCACCACTGGTTATGTGGTGGCGGATGGCATCTGAAAGCAGCATCAATTCATACAGTCCTACCCTGCCGCGATATCCGGTTCCACCACAACGCTCACAACCGGTGCCCCGGCGAATCAGCGGATAGTCCTGGCGCTTCACATCCAGCACCTGTGCTTCGTCTTCAGTCATCGGCACTTCCTGCACACAGTCGGTACATACCCGCCGCACCAGACGCTGTGCCTGGATTGCCAGCAGGCTGGAACTGATCAGATAACTTTCCACACTCATGTCCTGCAGTCGGGTTACCGCACCTGCCGCATCATTGGTGTGCAGGGTGGAAAATACCAGATGACCCGTGAGGGCTGACTCAATGGCAATTTCCGCCGTTTCATGATCACGAATCTCACCTATCATCAGAATGTCAGGATCCTGTCGAACGATGGAACGCAAGCCGGAAGCAAAACTCAGCCCTATGGCAGAGTTCACCTGGATCTGGGTAATACCATTGAGCTGGTACTCCACAGGATCTTCAACAGTAATAATTTTCTGTTTTTCATTATGGATTTTTTCAAGCGTGGCGTAGAGCGTTGTTGTCTTGCCGCTTCCCGTTGGCCCGGTAATCAGCACCAGACCGTGGGGCTGGGTAATTACTCTGGAATAGTTGTTCAGGATTTTTGGCGGCATGCCAAGACCACTAAGCTCAATGGCCAGGTCACTGCGGTCAAGTATGCGCATGACTATGGACTCACCAAGAACACCAGGCAGGGTAGACACTCGCATGTCGAGGTCGCGGTTCCCGACACGATAATCAATGCGTCCGTCCTGCGGCAGCCTTTTCTCTCCTATATCAAGGCGAGCCATCAGTTTCAGGCGTGAGGCGACAGCCGACTGTATCTTGACAGGAAGCCTCTCTATGGAGGTCATGATTCCGTCTACCCGGCAACGGACTTCCAGATAGTTTTCATTGGGCTCAAAGTGAATGTCGCTGGCATTGAGGTCAAGTGCACGCGCAAACAGGTGATTGACCAGCCTGATTATTGGCGCTTCGGAATCCAGATCAGAAAAATCCTCATCCTGGCTGAAGCTCGCAAAATCCTCATCTTCCTCACTTATCTGCGGAGAAAGCTCTGCACGCCAGTACTTGATCAGTCTTGCCACCTCCTCAGGTGTGCCCGGTTTGAAACGAACATGTTCGCCCATTACAAAACGGACTTTCGATCTGAATTCAATAGCAGGCAATCCGGCATAAACAAGATTGCCGGAACTGTTGAAATCCATTGCTGGCGCAAGGCCGGCAGGTTCCAGCAACTGGCTGAAAACCGGCAGGGACATTGTTTGGGGCATGGATGGCTCAGTTAGCATGGCTGAACCCTGTAACGGTGATACTGCCAGTGTACTGACGCCTGTTTCTGGTGACATTGAATGCCGTCACATGCAGGCGCGGGCGCAGTTGTTCAACAGCTTCAAGAAAAGGAAGTATCTCGTTCTGATCAAGGATGAAATCCATGTTCTGGTTGACCTGCAACCAGCCATCCACCCGGGAAAAGCTTGCAACATCCATGCTTCTGATACTGATGCCGGCCTTTTCAACCGCCTGACGTAATGTTCGCTGCACACTGCTCCCAACCAGATTCGGGTTGTCACCTTCAAATACCCAGGTTTCCAGTTCTGCAACTTCAGCCCGTTTCAGCGCTTCCCTTTCCATCCATTCGTCAGTTTCAGCAATGAGGCTACGAAAGCGGTCAATGCGGTCTTCAAGCCTGGCAATTTCTGCCTGACCCTCTCGATACTGGTCCATCAGTAGCGGCACTATCCTGACGACCAGCACCAGCAAGAACAGTGCGCCGGCCAGGATAATCAGTTGTTTTTCATTCCGTTTCATTGCGGTTGTCAGTTATGGGATTATTCAAGCGAAGCCGGGTGATTTTCTGTGTAGTCTTCAAAATCAACGCCCGAAAGATTCATGCGAAACCCGAAACGGTCACCCTGGGCAAAACTGCCTCCCCCGGCACTGCTGCGGCTCTGGCTGACATCAAAAAAGGTTTCCTGTTGCGCGAGCTGGTCCAGCAGCAGTGCCGGGTCTTGCGCAAAACCGGTTATATCCAGAACACCCTTGTTCAGGCTGAATGTCGACAGGGAATTTTCAATCAGGGAATTGAGCGTAAGCAGCACGCCTGCGACATCCTGACCGGGATAATCGGCAACCGCGCCCCAGGCATCTTCCATGTCAAAAACTGCGTTCTGGCTTGCTCTGGCTTCAGCTGACAACTCCCTGAATTCGGCCAGCTCTTTTTCAAGCATGAATATTCTGGCCGCGTTGCTTATGAACGGCAATGAACATGCCAGCACCAGCAAGGCTGCGAGGCCCGCCATGAGCTTTCTTTGCTTGCGTGCAACGATCTGTTTGCCCCGCGCCAGAGCAGCATGAGGAAAGAAGAGGCAGTTACTTGAGGGTCGCACCAGCCGTCGCAGCGCACACCAGTTTTCTGCTGTACTGATAGTGACCACATTTGCCCTGGCCAGATTTCCGGTTTCCTGCTCCCACTGCTGGCGAAAATCTTCCTGTTCAAGATCGACTTTTGAAAGGGTCAACAATGAGAACAAGGCGCCGTCCTGTCTGACCAGCTGCGTAACATGACTGGCATCTTCATCCAGCACGGATGCCTCTGACTGCCCTTCGGTAAGCAGTGCCAGGCTTCTTGGCATAAGTGTCGCAAGGAACAGTCCTGCTTCGTTGAACGCAGCAAAAATCCGGTCTGCCCGACGCCCGGGAAACCACAATGCCGTTCCTTCTGATCTTGAGCCGTCAAGACCAAGCAACAATGATTCATCACATGCGGGAATCAGGGTATGCGCCTGCAGCTGCAGTGAAGAGCGCAATAATTGCTCTCCCTGTATCCTGAAATTGTAATGGGTTGCGATGAAGGAAGCAGGTGGCAACAACAACAGTATTGAAGCGCTTGCAGATCTTGATCCTGCAAGGCCACGAGCTGCTTCAGCCAGTTGTTTCTCAAAGGGCTGTTCGCCCGCTTGCAAGCGGCGGCTTTCTCCATTTGCTGTATTGATCAGGTTGTCGTCATGCAGCACGAGAGACAGATCAACCGTTTCCATAACGGCATGCCGGGCAGTCCCCATGTAAAGGGACTGCAGGGCAGATCCGATATCTGCCAGCTGCAATGTTCTCAAGCTGATCCCTGATAACTTCATCTAACTGGTGACCTGCAGGGCAAGGGGCCCGGAATTATACGGGATAGTGATCATAAGTCCCTGACATGCCGCCCTTCTGTCCCTCTCCTTATTCGCTATGATGTTGATAATGCTGGAAATATTTCGCCTCAGGTCCATAAAGACGTGGTTGTCTGGCTGGTTGTCTGAGGCGTTTTTCATCAGTTTTCGGCTCACTTGGTTGGCTGATGGTTGTCCAGTGGCGGCTATTCTAACGCCTCAGGTGTGGATTGGCTTACATAATCGTAGGGGGTGGCCCCCAATCGAGGCCCGGGGAGCGTCTGCCGCTGCAGCATAGTCACAGTACCTGCTCACACTCACCAGAAGCGGATTTGAAAAAGAAGAAAGAATCGGCCTAGATCAATCAATACGCCTTGCTCAACTTGCGTCTCTTGGACAGCAGCGGTAATGTGAAGCTGTGAAAACAAAGCCCGCTCAGTACGACAGAACAGGCCCATGTAGTTCCAATATCGGAGGCATTACATGAAGAAGCTAGTCATCGCAGTGCTGTCAGTGCTCCCTACTATTACTTCAAAATGAATATTAAATCCAAATCAATTATTTGTTCGTACAGTAAAATACTAAAAGGCAATTAAGCTTGATAGCGACGGCGATAATATTGCAAGTATGAAAAATTACACGAAATTCATTGGACTAGCTTTTTTATTCGTATCATTAATAATGTTTATAGGCGTACTGTTAGGTATTGCCGATATATCTAGCTTTGAAGTTT
>JAURLQ010000169.1 GCA_030831125.1 Gammaproteobacteria bacterium | reverse complement strand
GTATCAATCAAGACCCCCTTATACACAGGGATTGAAAGCCGCTCTTCCCAGTGGTGGTCGCGAAAAAAGCAAACTCAAAATCATCCCCGGCAGCCCTCCTGACCTGTTTTCACCCCCCGTCGGCTGTGCATATTACGCGCGATGTCCACAGGCAATGAAACTTTGCAGACTCAACACTCCTCCTCTGTTCAACAGCGGACACGAGGTGCGTTGCTGGCTGCAGCATGACCTTGCTGCAAATCTCCAGAGGCCCCCTATGACGACATCGATCAGCGAGTCATGAAATGTTGATTGAAGCAAGAAACCTCAGGAAGTATTTCACTATAGGCAAGAACCAGACTGTCCATGCCGTTGATGATGTCAGTCTTGGCATGGCAACAAATGAAGTACTGGGGCTGGTCGGAGAAAGCGGATCAGGCAAAACCACTTTCGGAAAAACCCTGATTGGCTTGCACGACAAATCCGGTGGTGAGGTTGTTTTTGAAGGGAAAACCTTGCCCGCAACCTATACTGCAAGGGATTTCAAGCAACAGGCTGACAAAATCCAGATCATCTTCCAGGATCCCTACAGCTCTCTGAATCCACGCATGACCATTCACGAAATCATCGCTGAAGGCTTGCTCATCCGTGAAGGCTGCTCCCTGTCCAGCACCAGGGATCGGGTTGTACACTGGCTGGAGCGCGTGGGTTTGAGTAGTGACCATCTTTCCCGATATCCACACGAGTTTTCCGGAGGACAGCGTCAGCGCGCAGGCATAGCACGTGCCCTGATTGTAGAACCGAAGCTGGTCGTATGTGACGAGCCCATTTCTGCACTGGATGTTTCGGTACAGGCACAGGTGGTCCAGTTGTTGTCGGATCTGAAGGACTCAATGGGGTTGAGCATGCTGTTCATTGCCCACGACCTGTCCATGGTGCGCTATGTATCAGACCGCATTGCGGTGATGTATCTGGGCTCACTGATAGAACTTGGCAAGGCTGATGATGTTTATTTTGAACCCATGCATCCGTATACAAAGTTGCTGGTCAGTTCGAATCCTGAACCGGACCCTGAACTGGAGCGGAAAAGGGAAGATGCAGTAATTACCGGAGAGATCCCTTCACCTGTGAACCTCAAACCCGGTTGCCGCTTTGCCGGCCGATGCCCATTGGCAGAGACACGTTGTCGTGAAGAAAGACCCTTGCTACGACAAATCGCCACTGACAGGCAGATTGCCTGTCATGTTGTAGCAGCCTGATGACTGAAGCGCTGGCAGCGCCATTCAACGCATCGTGAAATCAGCCTGACTGCTTCAGAAAGCAAATTCCGGCTCGAGACTGTTTTCACGACCTTCGATTTCGGCCCGGGCTTCAAGCCCCAGCAGGAATCCTGCAAAATCATTGGCTGAGAACTGCTGGCTGATGAAGTTTGCCAGATTCGCTGCTTCACCTTCCTCGAAGTCTTCCACAGTACCATCCTGAACAGATTGCAGCTCTACAACCGCATATTCTCCGTTGAACAGCTGGCGACCAGCATATACAGGCATACCATCCGGACGAGGCAGACCGAACACAAACTCTCCGGCTTCAGGATTCATGGAAGGATCGCCCCTTTCCACATTTTCGAAGCTTTCCCACTCCATGTTCCTGGCCTGCAGCAGTTCGTCAATCGATTCACCGGCCTGCAGACTGGAAACCATGGTTTCTCCAATCAATCTGGTCTGCTGCTGCATCTGTTCAATACTGAGCAACCCTTCGATTTCAGGACGAACCTCTTCAAGCGGGCGTACCTGTTGTGGTTGATGCTCGATAAGGTGAATGACTACTGCCCTGTTCGAATCCAGGGTAATGAGATCACTGTTCAAACCTTCTTCGAGTACTTCACTGCCGAAAGCCGCATCTACAACTGCATCAAAAGCAGCCACACCTATCCCACCTGAACGACTGAACCAGTCGGACTCCTGTAATGTCAGCCCCATGGCTTCTGATGGCTGCACCAGATCAAGTGATTCGAACGCCAGATTGCCCAGCTCGTCGGCGCGGGATATGAAAAGCAGATCAACCTCGCTCTGCTTGAGGTTTCTCTCAATATCATCGCGACGGATTTCATATGGCTCATTTTCCGTTTCGGCAAGTTCGGTGAGTTTGATCAGATGCACACCGAATTCAGTTCTGACAGGATCTGAAACCTGATCCACCTGCAGTTCCCTGAGTGCAGCCTCAAAGGCTTCCACAAAACTCCCACCAGTGGTGTAACCCACATCACCTCCATCCTGGGCGGAACCGGTGTCATCTGAAAGCTCCAGTGCCAGAGCAGCGAAATCCTCGCCGTTGTCCATACGTGATTTTGCAGATGTCGCAGCAGTCATGGCGGAAGTAAATTCTTCCTCGCTGGAAGCTGCAAAAAGAATATGTGAAGCACGTCTTTCCGTCTGGGCTTCAAAAAGGGCATTTTCCTGTTCATAGGCAGCCCTGATTTGTTCTTCTGTAACGCTTATTTCGTCAAAGAGACTTTCCTTGTCCAGTTCAAGATAGGAAACCCTGGCCTGCTCGGGCTCAATGAAATCCTGTTGATTGGCGTCGTAATAGGCCTGTATGTCTTCATCGGAAATGACAAGATCCCCGGACTGGAAGTCCATTGCCAGGGAAAGCGCCCTGAAAGTACGTTTCTGATGAGTCAGCGCAGCCAGTCGCTCAAGATCACTGCTTGTGGCAAAACCTGTGCCGGAGAATGCAACAAGCTGCTGGTTTATTATGCTTTCACTGGCAAGCATGGCCCTGTAGCTGGCTGGTGTATATCCAATACTCTGCAAGAGCAGGTTCGCGCGCTCGGCATTGAAAACTCCATCAATCTGGAAATCAGGAGTCTGGGCAATACGGATATCAAGTGAAGTGGATGAAACATTCATGCCTGTCCTGGCTGCCGATTGGGCAAGCAGTTCCCGCTGGATGAGTTCATTTATCGCAGATTCACGAAAAATGGATTCATCAAAACCTGAAAGGTCTTCATTTTCATCCAAGCTGGTGTAGAACTCCCTTGTCTTCTGCTGCGCCAGGGATTCAATTTCCAGTTCGGTTATTTCCTCACCATTGACAGTAAGTGCTGCCGTGCTGGCTATGAAAGTACCTACGATGGTATCCACGCCCCAAAGTGAAAAAATCCCGATAATGAACCAAACAAAGATTTTTGAAATCAGGCCCTGGGTGTTATCTCGAATTTTCTGCAGCATGGTTATTTTTCGTCTTTATCCGGAAACGGCTGTTGCCGTTAGTAACTTGCACTGATTGTATTATAAGGTTTTTGCCGATTATCCAGCGAGTCCTGACATCCGGTTTCTCACCAGCAGCATGTTTTGGGCTTTCTGACACCAGGACAAGTTGCCTGTCTCAAAAAGAAGAAGGCGCATCAAAGATGCGCCCCCGAACTATCGACTAACTGTCTGTCTCAGGAATTGACCGAGTCTTTCAGCGCCTTTCCTGCCTTGAAAGAAGGAACATTGGAAGCCGCAATGTTGATGGTTGCACCAGTCTGAGGATTTCTCCCGGTTCTGGCTGCGCGCGCCTTGACATTGAAAGATCCAAATCCGACAAGAGAAACTGTATCTCCTGCTTTCATTGCTGAAGTGATGGAGTCAAATACCGCATCGACAGCACGGGTAGCTGCCGCTTTTGACATGTCCGTGCTTTCTGCAACGACGTCTATGAGTTCTGATTTATTCACTTGATTCTCTACTCCGGGTATAGCTGCTTTACCAGCCGCTTTGGTTGCTGTTATTGGTGAGTGGCCTTCGATCCAGGCGCTAGCTTTTATATCAACAGCCCGAAGACTGTGTCAAGAAATGCCCTGTTTTCAGTGCGTATTTATTGATTTCTTGCTTTTCTCCCTGCTTTTAGCTGTGCCGGACTTTGCGTTGCTTTTGCTCACATTTTCCGTTTTGCTTTCCACTGCCGGTGTTGGCATATACTGCAGTGCTATCTGAAGAACTTCGTCTATCCATTTGACTGGCTTGATTTTCAGGTCTGCCTTGATGTGATCTGGAATTTCTTTCAGGTCTCGCTCATTCTCTGAAGGAATGATGACAGTTTTTATATTGCCACGATGAGCAGCAAGCAGTTTTTCCTTGAGACCACCAATAGGCAGCACCTGACCCCGTAGTGTGATTTCACCTGTCATCGCAACATCCTTGCGGACCGGAATTCCTGTCAATACCGAAACCAGCGCAGTACACATACCGACTCCTGCACTCGGGCCATCCTTGGGAGTTGCACCTTCCGGCACGTGAACATGAAGATCTTTCTGTTCCTGGAAATTTTCATCAATGCCCAGACTGGCACTGCGGCTCCTGACTACTGTCAAGGCAGCCTGGATGGATTCCTGCATGATATCACCAAGCGAACCGGTCATGATGACCTTGCCCTTACCCGGTATTGCTACAGCCTCAATGGTAAGCAGTTCTCCCCCCACCTGTGTCCAGGCCAGCCCATTGACCTGTCCGATGGCATCAGCCTTTTCTGCCTTGCCATAATCATACTTCTGCACGCCTGCATATTTTTCCAGATCAGCAATTTCCAGATCCAGGCTGCTTTTGTTGCCTGTCAGTGTATGATCCTTGACCACTTTGCGGCAGATTTTTGCAATTTCGCGTTCCAGCCCCCTGACACCAGCTTCCCTGGTGTAGTGCCGGATCAATGCAAGCAGAACTTCCTGACTGAAAGCCAGTTCGCTTTCCTTCAGACCATTGTTATCTTTCTGTTTTGGCACCAGATACCGCGATGCAATGTTGAGTTTTTCATCTTCGGTGTACCCAGGCAACCTGATCACTTCCATGCGGTCCAGCAGTGGCCCGGGTATGTTCATGGAATTTGCAGTACAGATGAACATGACATCTGAAAGATCATAGTCAACTTCAAGATAGTGATCATTGAAATTGTGGTTTTGCTCAGGATCGAGCACTTCCAGCAGTGCTGATGCCGGATCACCCCGGTGATCCATGCCCATTTTGTCTATCTCATCAAGCAGTATGAGCGGGTTACGAACACCCACTTTGGACATTTTCTGTATCACCTTGCCTGGCAGGGAGCCTATGTAGGTTCTGCGATGCCCGCGAATCTCGGCTTCATCCCTCACACCACCGAGCGCCATCCTCACAAACTTTCTGCCAGTGGCACGCGCGATCGATTCTCCAAGGGATGTTTTGCCGACCCCCGGGGGACCAACCAGGCACAGTATGGGGCCCTTGAGTTTCTTCACGCGTTTCTGAACGGCGAGGTATTCCAGGATGCGTTCCTTGACGTCCTTGAGACCGTAATGATCATTCTCAAGTACCTCTTCGGCCTTCTTGATGTCTGACTGTATCTTGCTCCTTTTTTTCCATGGAACATTTACCATCCAGTCGAGATAGGTCCGCACAACTGATGCCTCTGAAGACATTGGCGACATCATTTTCAGTTTCTGCAGTTCTGCCAGGGCCTTGTCTTTGGCTTCCTGTGACATACCGGCATCTTCTATCTTCTTCTTCAGCTCCTCAGCTTCGTTCGGTGCCTCATCAAGATCTCCCATCTCCTTCTGGATGGCTTTCATCTGTTCATTGAGGTAGTACTCGCGCTGGCTTTTTTCCATCTGTTTCTTGACTCTGCCACGTATACGCTTTTCCACCTGGAATATATCGATTTCCGATTCGATCAATGCCATCAGGTGTTCTATACGGGGCTTGAGGTTGGCCAACTCAAGAATATTCTGTTTTTCCTGCAACTGCAGGGACATGTGCGTGGCAATAGTGTCAACCAGCCTGCTGGGATCATCGATACTGGTAATGGAGGTAAGCACTTCCGGAGAGATTTTCTTGCTCAGTTGCACATACTGATCGAACTGTGAAAGCAGGGAACGGATCAGAATTTCCGTATCCTTTTCTTCAACAACATGACTGCTCAGTGGTGCAACATCGGCACGCCAGAATTCTCCTTCAAGGTTAAACTCCCTGATATTGACCCGCTCAACCCCTTCAACGAGCACCTTTACGGTACCGTCATTCACATGCATGAGCTGCAATACGGTGGCTACAGTACCGATACTGTACAGGTCATCCCTGCCAGGATCGTCTTCCAGATGTTGTTTCTGCGCTGCGAACACGATTTTCTTGTCGGCATCCATAGCGGCCTTGAGAGCCTTTATGGATTTTTCACGAGCTACAAACAACGGGTGGACAATCTGCGGATAGACCACTACCCCTCTCAGGGGAAGGAATGGAAGCTGCGAGGTACTGCTTGCTGATTTATCCATGTCTTTTTCGAATGATAACCGGTTGGGTGAATACAATAGCGACAACCAGCATGAGGTTGAAGGCTACACACTAAGCAACGCACTGAGCCACACAAGAAACAGAAGTGCTCAAGGTCAGTATGGGTCCTGTTCCCGGTTTTGCAAGTGCAGGATTGTGCTGTATCGCAATTTTCTGGCCTGGTTTGCTATCGTAACAAGCCGGGTAATGCTGTATTTGACCCTGGAAACAAAAATTTGAGGCCTGACTGCAATCAGGACCCTACGTGCTTGTCCTGGGTTGCTGACACTTCGTCTTCATCAGAAACGGATTCTGTACTTTCATACATCAGCAAAGGTTCGGATTCACCCCGTATTACAGCCTCATCAATCACAACCTTGGTCACATTTTTCTCGGAAGGAATCTTGTACATCGTTTCCAGCAGGACAGTTTCCATGATCGAACGCAAACCACGCGCTCCTGTTTTCCTTTCCTGGGCCCTGGCAGCGATGGCTCGCAACGCGTCGCTCCTGAAAACAATTTCCACACCTTCCATTTCAAACAACTTGGCATACTGCCTGGTCAGCGCGTTTTTGGGTTCTTTGAGTATTCTTACAAGCGCTTCTACATCCAACTCATTGAGAGTGGCTATCATCGGCAGGCGACCGACAAATTCCGGAATCAAGCCGTATTTCACCAGATCTTCAGGTTCTACATCCTGCAGTATGTTGCCAACACTTCTTTCCAATGCCTTGCTGCGCACCTCTGCTGAAAAACCAATGCCGCTTTTTTCGGAACGGTCCCTGATGATCTTGTCGAGGCCAGCAAAGGCTCCACCACAGATGAACAGGATGTTGGATGTATCAACCTGCAGGAATTCCTGCTGCGGATGTTTTCTACCACCCTGGGGAGGAACTGAAGCCACAGTGCCTTCGATGAGTTTCAACAGCGCCTGTTGCACACCCTCGCCGGAAACATCCCTGGTAATTGAAGGGTTGTCTGATTTGCGTGAAATTTTGTCGATTTCGTCAATATAGACTATGCCAACCTGGGCTTTCTCGACATCATAATCACATTTTTGCAGAAGTTTCTGGATGATGTTCTCAACATCCTCGCCTACATAACCTGCTTCGGTGAGTGTGGTGGCATCGGCAATGGTGAAAGGTACATCCAGCAATCGTGCCAGGGTTTCTGCAAGCAGGGTTTTGCCTGTCCCTGTGGGACCGATGATCAATATGTTGCTCTTGCCAAGTTCGACATCCTGGCTCTTGTCCTGGTGATTCAGGCGCTTGTAGTGATTGTAGACGGCAACAGCGAGAATTTTCTTGGCTTTGGACTGGTCGATAACGTATTCATCCAGAATTGCACATATTTCGCTGGGGGTTGGCAGCTCACGCTGTTTTTTCTCGGCTGCCTTTTCCTGGATTTCTTCCCTGATAATGTCATTGCACAGATCCACGCATTCGTCGCAGACAAATACTGAGGGGCCCGCAATCAGTTTGCGGACTTCATGCTGACTTTTTCCACAGAAAGAGCAGTAAAGCAGTTTCCCGGAGTCGTCTTTGGATTTGTCGCCGGCCATCTGGGCTCCCCACTACTGAATTCGCCAACTGAACTAGGAACAGGACAACCACTTGTGGTGGTAGTCCGGACCAATCTTAAAGATGAAGGCATTGTAGCGTTTTTACAAGCCTTGTGGAGAGAAAAAACCAGCGTTTCAGCTGTTTTGCTGGGGTAATACGCGTCTGGATAACACGGTATCAATCAGACCGTATTCAACCGCATGTTCAGCACTCATGAAGTTGTCCCTGTCGGTATCGCGGACAATGACATCAATTTCCTGACCTGTATGGTCAGACATAATCCGGTTCAGGCGCTCACGAATTGTCAGAATTTCCTTTGCATGAATATTGATATCCGATGCCTGCCCCCTGAAACCACCGCTGGGCTGATGGATCATCATGCGTGAATGCGGGAGTGCATAACGCTTGCCTTTCGTGCCACCGGTGAGAAGCAAAGCCCCCATACTGGCTGCCTGTCCAATACACATGGTGCTGACATCCGGTTTGATGAACTGCATGGTGTCATAAATTGACAATCCGGCTGTTACAGAGCCCCCTGGTGAGTTGATGTACAGGTGGATGTCCTTGTCAGGATTTTCCGACTCCAGAAAAAGCAGCTGGGCCACAACCAGATTGGCCATGTGGTCTTCCACTTCTCCTACAAGAAAGATTACCCGCTCCTTGAGCAGTCTGGAATAGATATCGTAGGAACGTTCACCGCGAGCGGTCTGTTCCACTACAATCGGCACCAGTGCTGACTGGATTTCGTGCCCCGATTCCGAACTGTAATCTGCTCTGCCCACCTGGCCTCCCGGTTACTTGCTGCTGTATTGTTTTATGCTGCGTGACTGGACAGAACTCAGGATGCTGATGCCTTGAGGGCATCTTCATAGCCACAGGATACTTCGTTGACTTTCGCGTTACCCAGCACATGGTCGATTACTGCTTCTTCCATGGCCATGGCCTCCACCTGAGCAAGCTGGTCCTTGTTGGAATAGTACCAGTTCACAACTTCCTGGGGCTGCTCGTAACTTTCAGCCAGTTCTTCAACCAGACTGCGTACCTTGTCAGGATCTGCCTTGAGAGAATTGCTGGTAATGATTTCGTTCATGATCAGTCCCAGACTTACACGCTTGTTTGCCTGTTCACGAAAAAGATCAGCTGGAAGCATGGATTCATCAATTTTCTGTCTACCACCGCCATATTGCTGGACCGCCTGCTTGCGCAAGGTATCGATCTCGCCTTCAACCAAAGCTCTGGGAAGTTCTACGGTATGGATTTTCAGCAGGCCCTCAACAACCTGGTTACGCACACTGTTGCGCACAGCATTTTTAAGCTCACGCGCCATGTTTGACTTGACCTCGGTGCGGAACGCCTCAACACCGCCTTCCTTGATATCAAAAGAGGCGAAAAATTCATCGTTCAGCTCTGGCAGTACTGGCTCACTGATCTTGCGAACCGTAACCCTGAATTCGACAGGCTTACCGGCAAAATCCTGTTTCTGGTAATTTTCCGGAAACACCAGATTGAGCACCTTTTCCTCGTCCCTGGATGCACCAACCAGACCAGATTCAAAACCATCAATCATTCTTTTTGAACCCAGCACCAGTTTTGTCCCTTTTGCACTGCCACCATCAAAGAGCTCACCATCCATTCGTCCCTCAAAATCAATGACCACCTGGTCACTATCCTGTGCATTCCGGTCTGTTTCAGCCCAGCTCTGGCGTTGCTGACGCAGGGTTTCAACCATCTTGTCGATATCTGACTCGGTTATTTCAGCAACCTTCTTCTCTATTTCAATCGTGGAGAAATCCTGCAGGTTCACTTGTGGGTAAACTTCAAAAATGGCTTGAAATTCCAGATCCTGCCCTTCTTCCATGCTGGTAGGTTCGATTCTTGGCTGTCCGGCAGGTCTCACTTTTTCCTGACCAAGAGCCTCGTAGTAGCTACGGCTCATGACTTCACCGATAACTTCCTGGCGCACACCCTTGCCATAACGCTCACGTACGACTTTCATCGGGACTTTGCCCTGACGGAATCCTTTCATGCGTATGGACTTTGCAGCTTCCTGCAAACGGTTCTGCACCTGGCTTTCCACCTTTTCGGATGGAACCGCAATTGTCATTTTACGTTCCAGGCCAGAAAGAGTTTCGATAGAGACTTGCATGTCGAGTTCCCAAATTCGGTGTAACTGTTATATCAAATAGAACGATGGTTGTTTGCCTGGCTGCCCGGGCTTGTGTAACCGCATAAAGCCCGCCTGACCCGGATAAATAGACAAGGTAGCGACTGTCTGATCGGGACGGCAATATCCAGTGCCGGGAACCTTCGGGGCTCTTACTCGATCAGCACTTAAATTGTCATTAAAATCAGTAAGTTACATCGGGTGCGCAAAAAGCAGGGGCGAATTCTGACATATCAATGTGACTTATTCAACCTGACCTTTGTGGCCTGCTTGCCTGTGATGCTCGCAGTTGCTGCCGGCAGATAAAGGTTAACAGATTCTGCTGAAGTCCGGATCAACTAGGAATAAACCGGGTCATATCCTTTTCTGCTCATGGAAACCATTTTTTAACCTGTTAGCCGCAACACAATTGAAAGCAGTAAGCCCGGTATTGTCTGGTTTTTAGCAGCAGCAGATTTGTCTCAATTTCAGGCAAGAGAAGTTTTTTCTGCATGAACTATATATCGTAAGCCTATGAAAGAGCAGTGAAAAACCGACGTGTTGAATTTTCAAAATCTCAGCTATGCTATTGAAATAAAAGAATATATTTCTCACAAAGAGAGAAAATCGGATTTTTTTTGTGGCATGCAAATTGCGTTCTTTTCATCCGGAAAACTTGAAGTAGATTTGCATTCACTCGTTAGCCCGAGACGGCGAAAATATGATGCCACAACATATAAAAGCTAAAACAACAAAATCAAAGTCTCGGGCTAACGGAGACCAATTTTCCTTCCGCCAGTGCTGACCCTGCCATTTTTCGATACAAACACACCAACACTTCATTTCAAACCGGGTCATGACCTTGCCAGACCGGAAATAGACTCCTGCTGGAATGATTCACATAGTCTTAACGGGCCCTGAGCAAAATTCTCTCAATTCTGTGCTTCAGCCGGTCTTTCGCCAGCCGATTCAGGTCCAAGCGGTTTGAACAGCAACAACAACCTGGGTAGCAGGGTCAGTGCGCCTGCCAGAGCCAGCAACATGGCCATGCTTGTCAAAAGGCCGAAACGGACTGTCGGCACAAAATTCGACAATACGAGAATGGAAAACCCGGCCACTATGGTGAAGCTTGTGTAGTACATGGCTTTGCCGATACTGCCATGGCAGTAATGCATGGTTTCCAGGTAGTTGCCGATGCGGGGGAAATGTTTCTGGAATCGGTGGATGTAATGAATTGTGTTATCAACACCGATACCTACTGATATGGAAGCTATGGTAATAGTCATCATGTCCAGGGGAATGTCCATCCATCCCATCAGGCCAAGCACTGAAAGCGCGGCCAGCAGGTTGGGTATGATACCGAGGACAGCCAGTGAAAATGACCTGAACAGTACAATAAACATGACGAAAATAAGTGCCATAACCAGACTCAGCGTCAGAATCTGCGATTCAAACAGACTTTGCAGCATGTTGTTGTAAAGCACCAGCATTCCGGTCAGATGAACCTGCCCGGGCTCCAGACCGAAGCGCTCCTGCAAGCCAACCCGTATCTGCTGCAGCAAACGGCTGCGAACCAGCGTCGGGTCAGATTCACGAATCCTGAGTGAATACCTGACCTGGTTGTCTGCAACCGAGACATAGGGCCTCAGGAGGCTCTCCTTGTACTGCGGTGGAATGCGGGAATACAGAATACCCAGTTCCAGGCTGTTGAGTGTCTGCCCTCCGTTGAGTTCATAGGCAAGATTCAGGAGCGTGGCAAGAGATAATACCTTGCCTGTTTCCGGCAGACTGTCCAGATACTCATGGATGGCAACCAGACTCTGCATCTTGTCACTGGTGAACCAGTAGGCATCCGGGTCACCTCCTTCTTCCTCTTCATCGAAAAAATCCTCTTCATCCGCAAACGGATCTTCACCAAACTGGGGAATTTCAGTCGCAGCACTACCAAGATCAATAACAACATCAAGTGGTGTGGTACCCCCCATGCGCGAATCAATGGTCACCATGCCCTGGTAGATTTCAGTACTCTCGTCAAAATAATCGATGAAACTGTTCTCGACCTTGAGTCGGCCCATGCCGATCAATGTGAACAAACCGAGCAGGATGGCAGTGACAATGATTTTCCCTCCATTACGCTCGGCAAATCCCGCAAGCCATGGGGTAAGATCAAGACCATGTCCGGCAACCGCACGGGTGGGCGCAGGCAATAAAGCCATGAGAGCCGGGAATACCAGAAAGCTGATCATGAAAGCCACGGCTACCCCGATCACCATCATCCAGCCAAAATCAATGATTGGTGGAATATCGCTGACCAGCAACGAGGCAAAGGCAACAATGGTTGTCAGGCTGGTATAGGCACATGGCACAAACATGCTTTCAAGCACCTGTATCAGGCGCTCCCTGTAGGACTGATCCGGTAACTGCAGTTCAAGCTCCCTGTAACGCACCACCAGATGGACAGTAAGGGAAACCGAGATTATCAGGAGCAGGGAAATGAAATTCGAGGAAATTACAGTAACCGGCCATTCGAAAAAGCCGAGCATGCCAGACACCAACACTGCAATGGTCACACAACTGACAAGGGGTAATACGACAAAGCGAAGACTGCGAAACAGCACTGAAAGCGCCAGGATGATAAAAAAGAGAATGACAATCCCGAATGTTTCAATGTCATTCCTGACAAAGGAAACCAGATCGTCAGCTATCATGGGCACGCCCCCCATATGGATTTCCGCGTTCCCGGCATGGGCTGCCAAAATGGTCCTGATTCTTTCTATGTCACTGTGCAGCTGTTCTGCAGCCAAAGCCTGTAATCCGCGATATTCCGCATTGAGAGCAGATAGTCTTGCCTCTTCGACTTCATCCAGACCCCGAGACAGTGCCAGGCTGTCCAGCTCACTTCTTTGCTGCAGCAATTCTCTCAGATACAAGTCAGGCACGAAGTTCACTATCAGTGCTGTTGTTTCACCATCTTCACTCAGCAGTACATCCATGTAGGCATCACTGCCAAGTAAATCATCCCTGGCAGCAGCCAGATCCACGCCTGGTGATTCAAGAGTGATCATGGATTCTGCAACATCAGCCAAAGTGGCATTGGCCACTTTGAGCAAAGGCAGGCTCAAGATAGTGTCAACACTTTCCACCCTTTCCATCGCCAGAAGCTCATTCCTGAGCAGCCCGAGGTCTGCAAGAACTGCTTCTGTAAAAAGCCCTGAGTGCGGGGTATAGACAATGAAAACAAAATCCTGCGTTGCATAGCGTTCATTGATCTGCCGCGAGTATTCAAGATCCGGATCCCCCTCCACAACCAGTGAATCGGCAGAGGCATC
>JAURLQ010000168.1 GCA_030831125.1 Gammaproteobacteria bacterium | reverse complement strand
TTCAACACGATCAATTTTGACCCTACAACAGAAGAATGGGGATTCACGATTGCGCGGACCATTGCCCGCAAGCGTGAGGAAATCGCCTGGTCATCATTCAACAGGAACATAAATCCTTCAACAACCGGCCTGCTTTACGGTATTCGCGACATTCGTCAGGGAGTTGGGCTGGATATCATCCCATCTATTGCAACTGCTGCAGGCAAGGATTATGTGACCGGAGTCAACAGCGACAGGGTAGATCCTTCCCTCAATGTCTTTTACAAGATCACCCCCAACCTGACCGGTGCGGTGACCTTCAATACCGACTTCTCTGCCACGGAAGTGGACAACCGCCAGGTGAACCTGTCCCGTTTCTCGCTGTTCTTTCCGGAAAAACGTGACTTCTTCCTACAGGACGTCGATATCTTCAGTTTCGGCGGCAGTGGCGGCGATGGCGGCGGACGTGGCAACTTTTCCAACAACAACGGCATTCCGTTCTATTCACGCCGTATCGGCCTGAGCCGGACAGGACAGCCGGTTGATATCGATGCCGGCGCCAAAGTGACGGGTCGTGTCGGCGACCTGCAGGTGGGTGCCCTGGCAGTACAGCAGGGTGACACCAGTACACTGGATGGACAGACCCTGTTTGTGGGTCGTGCCGCCATGAATGTGTTGAGCGAATCCACCCTTGGCGTAATGGTGACAGACGGCGACCCCAACAGCACGAATGGCAACCGCCTGATAGGTACGGATTTCCGTTACCAGAACACCCGCTTCTCCAATCGCTATACGATGCGCGGTGGTGCCTATTACCAGCAGACCGATACCGATGGTCGCAGCGGCGATGACAAGGCTTATGGTGCGTCCATCAACCTGGACACCCAGGGTACCGGATTCGGCGGCAACATCGGCTATGACCGTTACGGAGAAGACTATTTCCCGGCGCTGGGTTTTGCCAACAATACCGGTGTGGAAACCTTCAGTGGTGGTGGCCGTTACCGTTACTTCTTCCGCAATCATCCTGTGCTCAGGGTTTACAACCTGTTCACCCGGTTTGAGCACAACCGGATGCTTGATACTGGTGAAATGCAGTCTGAAAACTTCTTCATGCGCTTTGCCAATTTCAATACCCATATTGGTGACCAGTTCGGCCTGGGCGTGTCCAGGAATCGGGAAGGCCTGTTCGAGGACTTCCAGATCAGGCCGGGCGTGATCATTCCAAAAGGCAAATACGCCTTCTGGGATGTCAATGCCCAGATTTCAATGTCAAACCAGCGTAATTTTGCACCTGGTGTGCAGATCAACTTCGGTGACTTCTACGATGGCGAGCGGCAGCGCATCAATGCCAGTGTTGACTGGAGACCTGATGAGCACTTTTTCATGAGCTTCAGCTACGACATGCAGGATATCAGTCTGCCAGCTGGAGATTTCAAGGTGCGTCTCGTCAGTGCCAATGCCAATTACGCTTTCAATTCCAAGTGGTCGTGGGTAAATCTCATCCAGTATGACAATGCTTCCAGTACCGTTGGGATCAACAGCAGGCTGCGCTGGAATCCACAGGCAGGTGAAGACCTGTACATTGTGGTCAATTACAACTTCGACTCTGAAGGTGTTTTCTCTCATCTGAGCCGTGAAAAAGCCGAACTGGCGCTCAAATACACCAAGACTTTCCGCTACTGATCAGGTTGTCGGGTCGGCAGGCCGACCCCGACACATCAGATTGAGACTTTAACCCCCCCTCTATAAACCACTATACTCAGTCCAACAATCTTGCTGTTGGCCTGAGCCATGTTTTCATTCCTGATTCGACAACCTCTGCTGCATTTCCTCCTTCTGGGTGGGGCATTGTTCGTTCTCTACGATCTCAATGCGCCAGAGCTGGAGGAAACGGTACAGGATGATCCCACCCGCATAGTTGTAGACCGGGACAGTCTGCTCAATTTCATGCAATACCGGGCAAACGCTTTCCAGCCTGAAGTGTTCGGTGAAAGACTGGACAGCATGAGCGACCAGGAAGTGCAGGACATCATCCGTGAATATGTGCGTGAAGAAGCGCTCTATCGGGAAGCACTGGCCTTGGGTATGGATCAAGGTGATTACAACATCCGACTGAGACTGGTACAGAAGGTGGAATTCCTGCTGGAAAACCTCGTACTTGAACAATCAACACCAACCGAACAGGAGTTGCTGGATTTCTATCAGGCGCACCAGTCTGATTACCGTGTGGATACCGTCTATACCTTTACCCATATCTTTTTTGATGCAGGCAGGGAAGGAATGGCTTCTGCACGTGACAGAGCAGTACAGGTGCTGGCGGACAGCGACGATATCGAATTTGATGAAAGCAGCCAGTATGGAGACCGCTACCCGTTCCTGCAGAACTATGTGGGCAGAACGCGTGACTTTGTCAGCAACAACTTCGGCACAGCATTTGTAGAGGCACTTGATATGGCCAGTGTCAGTGATGAACGCTGGCAGGGACCATTTGAGTCCCGCTACGGCATGCATCTGGTCATGTTGCGGGAACGTGCCGAACCCTACACGCTTTCTTTTGACGATGTGCGGGGGCGCCTGATTGACGATGTACGCTATGAGTCATTGAATACACTGCGCGAGGAGGCAGAAGAGAGGGTTGTTTCGGGCTATGACGTGGTGGTGAACCTTGACTGAGAAATTCTCATTATCAAAAGTGTCATGCTTGCCAGGGTATGTTGTTGTTCAGTTGGCCTGCATCCTGTTCCTGGCTGCAGGACTGACAACGCAGGCTAATGCCCATGATGCGAGACCTGTATCCGTTATCCTGAATGAGACACTACCCGGTTATTTTCAGGTGGTTTTACGTCCCCCTCCAACTGTTGAGGCAGGCAATCAGCCGGTGCTGGTCTGGCCTGACAATTGTCGTGAGTCGGGAGATGCCGGTGGCTCTGTTGTCCTGATGCAGTGCGAAGGTGGTCTGCAAGGCAGGCAATTCAGTCTGGAATATCCACTTTTCAACCCGTCACTGAGCAGCTTTTACCGATTGAATCTCCAGGATGGCAGTTCTACCACTGCCATGCTGGCACCAACTGAAGAGGTCTGGATTGTGCCTCAGGAAATGACCACGGCACAGGTGGCGCTACAGTATTTACAGCTTGGTGTTGAGCATATTATCGGTGGGCTTGACCACCTGCTGTTTGTGGTAGGTTTGCTGGTTATTGCACGAAGCTTCAGGAGGATACTCTGGACCATAACCGGATTCACACTCGCCCATTCCATAACCCTTTCTTTGTCTGCGCTGGGCCTGGTAACAATTCCGATAGTACCGGTGGAAGCAGCCATCGCGCTTTCCATTGTGTTTCTGGCCCATGAAATCAGTGGTCAGCATAAAAGCAGTCTCACTTTTCGTTATCCGCTGCTAGTTTCATTCGGTTTCGGTCTGCTGCATGGGCTTGGCTTTGCCAGTGCGCTGGGTGAGATAGGGCTGGTACAGAACGAGGTGCTGGTATCACTGCTGTTTTTCAATCTGGGTGTGGAAACCGGACAGATCCTGTTCATTATTGTGTTCATGGCGGTGGTCATGCTGGGTCGGCAAGTGTTGTTACAGAGCAGGCTCGTTATACAGCAGGATGTACTCGCAAAGCGCGGAGATATTGTTGCTGCCTATCTGATCGGCATTCCGGCATCCATGTGGCTCATTGAGAGAGTGGCCGGCTTTATATTGTAAAGGCGCATGGTAGGGGCGTGCGTAATTGCTCCCATCCTTCCGCATCATTGCGGCGAGTTCAATACCGTCCTGAATCCGATATGGGAGGTGCCCAGTCCCTTGCTCTGCGCCTGACGGGCTTCGGGACGATAGCGCATGCAGTAATTGGGCGCACACAGGTAGGAACCGCCCTTGATGACACCTACCGGCTCTCCCGGCTGGGCAGGGTCGTAGCCCTGGGGCCAGTCCTGCAATGTCGGAAAATTGTGGCTCATGTAATAGGTGCTTGAGGTCCATTCCCACACATTGCCTATCAGGTCGTACAGACCCAGTGCATTGGCGGTAAAGCAGCCAACCGGTGCAGTGCCCAGATGGCCATCCAATGGATCATTCTGCAGGGGAAAAAAGCCCTGCCAGGTATTTGAGGCGAATTCTCCTGCGGCATTCTTGCGGCCAGAAGTCTGGGCGGCGTACTCGAACTGGGCTTCAGTCGGCAGTTCATGCCCCAGCCAGTTTGCATAGGCTTCGGCATCTTCATAGGCGATATGCACAACCGGATGTTGCTCAAGTCCTTCAATGGAGCTGTCCGGGCCCTGCGGGTGACGCCAGTCTGCACCCTCAACGAAATGCCACCACGATGCAAAGGGGTCGAAAGCACCTTCTGCTATCAGGGGTTTGAATACCGCAGAACCCGGAATCGGTCTGGCGGCAGGATCTGCAGGATTGCTGATACCCCTTTCAGCCAAAGTGACATACCCGGTGGCTTTGACAAAAGCGGCAAACTGCGCATTGGTTACTTCGAACCGGTCGATCCAGAATTCTGCCACTTGCTGTGGATGTGCGGGACCTTCTTCCGGATAGGCAAATTCAGCTCCCATTGTAAATCCGCCGGCTGGTACACGAACCATGCCCGGGTGTGGGCCATCTTCAAAATCAGGAGAACAGCCCAGCGCATTGGCTGCCACGGGAGCTGCACGTTCATATCCCATCCACAGATAGCCTGCTGCGCCGCTCAGCAGTGTTGCTGCAATGATGAGTATCCTGTTGAACATCTGCATTTCAGTAAATGACGCCGTTTTCCTCGGCGTATGTGTCCCAGTTCCGGATCATGGATCTGTATATTTCGGGGTATTCTGTACTCAGATCATGCTGTTCAAAGGGGTCATCTGCAAGGTTGAACAATTGCCAGCGACGTTCCAGTTCGGGGAGTGCCTGATCCCAGACCAGTTTCCAGTCACCCTGGCGAACACTGCGGTGGCGATTCAGTTCCCAACCGAAAATATCTTCGGCACTGTGTATTTCATCCGTTACTCCGCTCAAAAGCGGCAACAGGGACTTCCCCTTTACCGGTTCTATGTCCAGTGCCCTGTATCGGGTTCCCGGATGCGAAGTGCCGGCCAGTGCAAGGAAGGTAGGGAGTACATCCATTACAGTACCGAAGCCACCACTGCGGGCTCCACCTGCTATCAAGGGTGGGTACCAGACAAAGGTGGGTACATTGATACCGCCTTGGAATGCGGTTGCCTTGTGACGGTTCAGTGGCGTTTCTGTGGCACTGGCCCAGTTGCGTCCGTACATTACATAGGAGGTGCCACTGCCGAGATTGTCCAGACTGTGGTCGTATTCAACACCCACGTGTTCTGCAATATCAGGTGCCAGATCCCTGCGGGAGGTTTCTGTGCCGTTGTCAGACATGAACATGATGAGGGTATTGTCGAGCTTGCCGTTTTCCCGCAGGTAGTCCAGCACTTCACCAATGTACATGTCGAGGTCGCTGACCATGGCGGCATAGATTTCCATCTTGCGCGACTCGATCTGTCTGTCTTCTGCAGACAAGTCATTCCATCGTGGATTGAAACGATCAGGTGGAATTGGCTGGGCATCTTCGGGAATCAGACCCAGAGCCTTCTGGCGTTCAAAGCGGCTGGTATAGAGCGCTTCGTATCCTGTGTCATATTGCCCGCGGAAACGAGCGATGGATTCGGCAGGCGCTTGCAGTGGCCAGTGTGGAGCCGTGTAGGCCAGCCATGCGAAAAACGGTTTGTCGTCATTACGATCCTCTTCAAGATACTGGAGCATGCGCTCGGTATAGAAACGCGTGGAATAGAAATCTTCACCAACATTCACCAGTTCATCGCCATCACGGTAATTGGCATTCTGCGGCCCGCGCCAGTCCCAGGGGCCCAGATGGGCAGCGCCATCGAGTGAAACGAAGGCCTTTTTGAAACC
>JAURLQ010000022.1 GCA_030831125.1 Gammaproteobacteria bacterium | reverse complement strand
GACCTCAGTTACACACTTGAACTTTCCCTGGAAGATGCCGTCAAGGGCACTACTGTCAAAATACGCATTCCAACCCGGGTAACCTGCAATACCTGCGAGGGCTCCGGTGCAAAAAAAGGTTCTACGCCTGAAAATTGTGTTACCTGTAACGGGGTTGGTCAGGTTCGCATGCGTCAGGGGCCTTTTTCCGTTCAACAGACTTGCCCACGCTGCCATGGGGCAGGCAAGACCATCAAGGATCCTTGCCATACCTGCCATGGTCGCGGTGCGGTGCAGGAAAACAAGACGCTTTCAGTCAAAGTGCCTGCAGGTGTGGACACCGGAGACCGGATCCGCCTGACTGGTGAGGGTGAGGCCGGTACTCATGGTGGACCGCCCGGCGATCTGTATGTGCAGGTGCATGTGAAGGATCATCCTATTTTTGTTCGTGATGGTGCCGACCTGCTTTGTGAAATCCCGATCAGTTTTGTCGACGCCGCGTTGGGTGGGGAACTTGAAGTACCAACCCTCGATGGGCGTGTGAAGCTGAAGATTCCCAGTGAAACGCAAACCGGCAAACTGTTTCGACTACGCGACAAGGGCGTTACCCCGGTGCGCGGTGGTCCTGCAGGAGACCTGCTTTGCCGTGTAGTACTGGAAACGCCCGTTAACCTGACCAAACGCCAGAAAGAGCTGCTGCAGGAGTTCAGGGAAATCGAAAGCAGCCAGGGAAGTAAGCAGAATCCCCGGAAAACAGGCTGGTTTGACAGTGTGAAGAGCTTTTTTGAAACCCTGAAATCCTGACCATACGGAATCCTTCATGACCAGAATTGCCGTTGCCGGTGCCTCCGGGCGCATGGGCAGAACCATACTTGAAGCCATCGCCGCCAGAAATGATGTTGAGCTCGGTGCCTGCAGTGTGCTGCCCGATGATCCATCGCTGGGCCAGGATGCAGGTCCGCTTACAGGGCAGCCAGATACAGGCGTTGTGCTGGTTTCCTCACTGGCAGAAGTAACAGAGAGTTTCGATACCCTGATTGATTTCACAAGCCCAGCGGCCACGCTGGAGCATCTGGCCCTGTGTGAAGCCCATGGCAAACAGCTGATCATAGGAACAACCGGTTTCACGCCTGAAGAAAAAGCAAGAATTGCAGATGCTGCCAAAAAAACAGCCATTGTGTTTGCACCAAACATGAGCGTGGGTGTCAATCTGTGTTTCAAACTGCTGGAACTTGCAGCCAGAGTTATTGGCGATGAGGCTGACATCGAAATACTGGAAGCCCATCATCGCTTCAAAAAGGATGCGCCATCGGGCACTGCCTTGAAAATGGGTGAGGTTGTTGCGCAGGCACTTGGGCGTGATCTGGCTGATTGTGCCGTTTATGGCAGGGAAGGGCAGACAGGTGAGCGGGACAAAAAAACTATCGGCTTTGCCACCATTCGTGCCGGCGATATAGTCGGAGATCACACGGTGATGTTCGCAACTCCGGGTGAGCGGATTGAAATCACGCACAAATCCAGCAGCCGCATGACCTACGCCAATGGCGCCTTGCGGGCCGCCGTATGGCTGAAATCGAAAAAGACCGGCCTTTACACGATGCAGGATGTGCTGGGTCTGTAACCGGCGAAGTGGAATATTTCAGGAAAAAGTCAAAAAAATGCCATTACGTCTGAATATTGAATGGACAAGACTCAACAGAATTTCATAAAATATCTGCTCAGTATGAAAGACACTGAGACAGCAGCTACAGCGTAGCAAGAACACAAAAGCGGAATGACTAACCGGGCATTCCGCTTTTTTTTAGCCTGCAGAATCAATACTGCAACGTGTTCAGCGGCTGTGCACACTGCTGACGGTCTTCATCTTTCAACCCGACCAAACCTGATGCGCCGCTCGCCAGAGCATGGGGCAGGGTCTTCATGACGCAAGTGAAGGCATCCGGTCCGGACGGGTAAGCAAGACTATTGAGGACAAGATTTTGGCAACAACAGCAACCAATCCGGCAATCCTGGTACTGGCAGATGGCTCGGTATTCACAGGTATTTCCATCGGCGCAGATGGCCTGTCCACAGGCGAAGTGGTTTTCAATACTTCGATGACTGGTTACCAGGAAATCCTGACAGATCCTTCCTACGCCAGACAAATAATCACACTGACCTACCCGCATATTGGCAATACCGGGGCCAATGAAGAAGACAACGAGTCTGATCGCGTTTGGGCTTCCGGGCTTGTTATCCGCAATCTTCCCCTGCTCGCCAGCAATTTCAGAAACCAGCAGAACCTTGATGAATGGCTGAAATTGCGCGGAGTGGTGGCCATTGCAGAAATCGACACGCGCCGGCTGACCCGCATACTGCGCGACAAGGGTGCCCAGAACGGCTGTATTTTTGCCGGTCCGGAACTGGCGCTGGACATGGATGCTGCCAGGGAAAAGGCCCTGCAGGCCGCCGGGGATTTCCCGGGCCTGGTAGGCATGGATCTGGCAAAGGTAGTGACCTGTAAAGAGAAGTACGACTGGACAGAGGGTTCCTGGCAACTGGGAAGCGGACATACCGTGCCCGAGAGTGGTGCTTATCATGTCGTGGCCTACGATTTCGGCGTCAAGCGCAATATTCTGCGCATGCTTACCGACAGGGGCTGCAAAGTCACTGTAGTCCCCGCGCAGACACCGGCAGAAACCGCACTCGCCATGAATCCCGATGGTATCTTTCTGTCAAATGGTCCGGGCGATCCCGAGCCCTGCGACTATGCAATCGATGCCATCAAGCGCTTTCTGGAAACCGACATTCCGGTTTTCGGCATCTGTCTCGGGCATCAACTGCTTGGTCTGGCCAGTGGCGCTTCAACGGTCAAGATGGCCCTTGGGCATCATGGCGCCAATCACCCTGTACAGGATATTGATAGCGGCAAGGTCTTCATTACCAGTCAGAACCATGGCTTTGCGGTCGACGAGAAGTCACTGCCAGCCAACATGAAAGCCACACACAAATCCCTGTTTGATGGCACTCTGCAGGGAGTGCATCGCACGGACAAGCCGGCTTTCGGCTTTCAGGGCCATCCTGAAGCCAGCCCGGGGCCGCATGACATAGCGCCGGTTTTCGATCATTTCATAGACCTCATTACCGCCCACAAAAGCGCCAGATAACCAGCAGAACCAGATTTATGCCAAAACGTACAGACATCAACAGTATTCTCATCATCGGGGCAGGGCCCATCGTGATCGGTCAGGCCTGTGAGTTTGACTATTCCGGCGCCCAGGCATGCCAGGCATTGCGTGAGGAGGGGTACCGGATAATTCTGGTGAACTCCAATCCTGCCACGATCATGACTGATCCCAATATGGCTGATGCCACATACATAGAACCGGTCGACTGGCAAACCCTGACCAAAATCATCGAGAAAGAAAGGCCTGATGCCATCCTGCCAACAATGGGGGGGCAAACTGCGTTGAACTGTGCGCTGGATCTGGACCGCGAAGGTGTGCTGGAAAAATACGGTGTTGAACTGATCGGTGCCAAGAAGGATGCCATCGACAAGGCTGAAGACCGCATGCTGTTCGACCAGTGCATGATGGAAATTGGCCTGGAAACTCCGCGTCATGAACTTGCCCACAGTATGGAAGAAGCTTTTGCAGTGCAGGAAAAACTGGGCTTCCCCTGCATCATCAGGCCCTCTTACACCATGGGTGGCAGTGGTGGAGGTATTGCTTACAACAAGGAAGAGTTCGAGGAAATCTGCCGTCGTGGTCTGGACCTGTCCCCCACCAATGAATTGCTGATCGACGAATCACTGATTGGTTGGAAAGAATACGAGCTTGAGGTTGTCCGCGACAGGAACGACAACTGCATCATTGTCTGCACTATCGAAAACTTCGACCCGATGGGTGTACATACCGGTGACTCCATTACGGTAGCTCCTTCCCAGACCCTGACAGACAAGGAATACCAGATCATGCGAAACGCCGCGATTGCGGTGCTGCGCAAGATTGGCGTGGAAACCGGTGGTTCCAACGTGCAGTTCGGAGTCGATCCCGCCACTGGAAGAATGGTGGTCATTGAAATGAACCCGCGTGTTTCCCGTTCCTCAGCGCTGGCATCAAAAGCCACCGGTTTCCCGATTGCACGCGTGGCCGCCAAGCTTGCTGTTGGATATACCCTTGATGAGCTGCGCAATGAAATTACCGGTGGCATCACACCGGCTTCTTTTGAGCCGAGTATCGATTATGTAGTTACCAAGATTCCCCGTTTCACTTTCGAGAAATTTCCACAGGCACCAGATCGTCTGACAACCCAGATGAAATCAGTGGGTGAGGTCATGGCCATTGGACGTACCTTCCAGGAATCCATGCAAAAGGCATTGCGTGGTCTGGAGATCGGCATCTGTGGTCTGGACCCGGTGCTCGATATGGAAGCCAGTGATGCCACCGAAAGGCTTTTCTGGGAACTCAAGGAACCGGGCGCTGACCGTATCCGTTATGTCGCCGATGCTTTCCGCATGGGCATGAGTGTGGAAGAGCTTCACGAGCTGACCAGAATAGATCGCTGGTTTCTGGTCCAGATTGAAGACATTGTGCTGGATGAAAAACTCCTTGCCAGCATGACCCTGAGTCAACTCAGTCATGAAAAACTCTTTGCCCTCAAACGCAAGGGTTTTTCAGACCAGCGTCTTGCAAAAGTCATGGGTGTAACTGAAACCTCCGTGCGGGAGCTGCGTCATGGTATGGGTATACGTCCTGTCTACAAGCGGGTTGATACCTGTGCGGCTGAATTCCGTTCCAAAACCGCATACATGTATTCCTGCTATGAGGAAGAGTGTGAAGCAGATGTCAGTAATCGTGAAAAAATCATCGTGCTGGGTGGTGGGCCGAACCGTATCGGGCAAGGGATAGAATTTGATTACTGCTGTGTACATGCGGCACTGGCCGCCCGTGAGGAGGGGTACGAGGCCATCATGGTCAACTGTAACCCTGAAACTGTCTCCACCGACTTCAATATTTCTGATCGCCTTTATTTTGAGCCGGTAACCCTTGAGGATGTGCTGGAAATTGTCCAGCTGGAAAATCCGAAAGGGGTGATTGTGCAGTTCGGTGGGCAGACTCCACTGAAACTGGTGACCAGTCTGCAGAAACTCGGTGTACCCATCATCGGGACTTCGGCTGACGCAATCGACCGTGCAGAAGACCGTGAACGTTTCCAGCACATGATCCAGAAACTGGGTCTCAAGCAGCCACCCAACAGCACTGTGCGCAGTCTGGAGCAGGCAGTCCAGGAAGGCGCAAAAATCGGCTATCCGCTCGTTGTACGTCCATCCTATGTACTTGGCGGGCGGGCGATGGAAATCGTCTACAATGAAGCGGAGCTGCGTCGTTACATCAATGATGCAGTGCAGGTGTCCAATGAAAGTCCGGTTCTGCTCGACTACTACCTCAATAGCGCCATTGAGATAGATGTGGATGTAGTCAGCGACGGCAAGGATGTAGTGGTTGGTGCCATCATGCAGCATATTGAGCAGGCTGGTGTGCATTCGGGTGATTCGGCATGTTCATTGCCGCCCTACAGTCTGCCCAAAGATGTCCAGGACAAGATCAGGGAGCAGTGCATACAGCTTGCCAGGGAACTAGGTGTCAACGGTCTGATGAATTCCCAGCTTGCCTACCAGGATGGAGAGATATACATCATTGAGGTCAATCCACGCGCATCCAGAACTGTGCCTTTCGTATCCAAGTGCATCGGGACTTCACTCGCCAAAGTGGCTGCCAAATGCATGGTAGGTGTTTCGCTGGCCGAGCAGGGCTTTACCAAAGAGATTGTGCCTCCTTTCTACTCTGTCAAGGAAGCCATATTCCCTTTCAACAAGTTCCCCGGTGTGGATCCGATTCTCGGGCCCGAGATGAAATCCACTGGTGAGGTAATGGGTAGTGGTACTACTTTTGCCGAGGCCTATTACAAATCCCAGAGTCTTGGCGCCGAGAATATCAACCTCAAGGGCAAGGCTTTCATCAGTGTGCGTGATGTCGACAAGGGTGCCTTGCCGGAAATCGCCAGAAATTTCCACAGCCTGGGATTCAGTCTGGTAGCTACCAGAGGGACTGCAAAGATCATTGCAGACGCCGGTGTGCCGGTTGAGGCTGTGAACAAGGTGATGGAGGGGCGGCCTCATATAGTGGATATGTTGAAAAACGATGAGATAGACCTTATCGTCAACACCACTGAAGGGCGTCAGGCCATTGCCGACTCTGCAACGATACGTAGTACAGCATTGCGTCATCGTGTGTATTGCACGACAACCATTGCCAGTGCCAGAGCAGTTTATGAAGCACTGGTGTTTGGTGGAGACATTTCAGTGAACAGCCTGCAGGACCTGCACAAGTTGCCACGTTAAGCTGCGGACTTTTTTCAGGTGTCCGGCCCTGCAGTAATAATCATGATGGGAAAGAACTATGCGTAAAGTACCGATGACTGTCGGGGGCGCAGAAAGATTGCGTGCCGAACTCAATGATCTGAAATCAGTTCAGCGTCCGCGCATAGTGCAGGCTATTGCCGAGGCCAGGGAGCATGGCGATCTCAAGGAGAATGCCGAATATCATGCGGCGCGTGAACAGCAGAGTTTCTGTGAAGGCAGGATCAAGGAAATAGAAGGCAAACTTGCCGATTGTGAAGTTATCGACGTGAGTAAAATTGCCAATAGCGGCAAGGTGATCTTCGGTACAACAGTAACACTCTACAATCTTGATACCGAAAAATCCGTTACCTACCAGATAGTTGGGGAAGATGAAGCGGATGTGAAAAGCGGCAAGATCTCAGTTTCGTCTCCCATATCGAGAGCCATGATGGGCAAGAGTGAAGGGGATGAAATAATCGTCAAAGCGCCAAGCGGCGATATCAACTACGAGATAGAAAAAGTAGAGCATCTCTGAACAGATGCCGTAAAGCTGCCGATGTAGTCAATTCCGCGATTTTGCAGGTTCGCTGAGAGCTTGTTTGCTTCCTGCAAGCTCCGCTTTATCAAGCTTTTGTATCCTGAACCTGACTGCTTTGCCAACGCTTTCCAGACACCTGTTTCATGTTCATATTGCGGATCTGGATTCAATTTGGCAATTCACGGTAACGAAGCAGGTTGGAAAGTTTCGGGTTGGGTTTGGGATTGGCACGAAAAAGCAGTGCATTGTGCCCCGATTGCTGTATAAGTTCAGCGCCCTGCTTGCTGCAGATTTCATCAATCAAGCGCTTTTTGTCTTCCCGGTCTTCTGCAAGCACTTTTATCTTGATGAGTTCGTGATCACGCAACGCACGATCAATTTCTGCTCCCACGTTTTCTGTCAGTGCCTTGACCATTACCACGGGATTGAGCTTGTGGCCAATGGCGCGGAACTGTTTTCTGGTGGTATTGTCGGATGGCATGCGGCTTACTCTAGGGTCGGTGAGTCAGCATTTTACCCGGGTTGAGTCCCGGCATGGAAAAAATCTGGATTATGAGTAACTCAAAAAGCAGCAAGCACTGGCTCAAGGAACATTTCGATGATGTATGGGTCAAGCGTTCCCGTGAGGATGGTTATCGCTCCAGAGCAAGTTACAAACTGCTGGAAATTCATGAAAAGGACAAACTGATCAAGCCCGGCATGACCGTAGTGGATCTTGGCGCAGCGCCGGGAGGCTGGTCGCAGGTGGCAGCCAGGCTGGTTGGCAAAAAGGGAATGGTTATCGCATCCGATATCCTCGACATGGAGCCTGTGCCAGATGTGGCATTCATCCAGGGTGATTTCACCGAAGAGGCTTGTTTCCAGACCATCCTGGATACGCTGGGAAAAAGACCGGTAGACCTTGTAATTTCCGATATGGCACCCAATATGAGTGGTATGAGCGACATAGACCAGCCAAAAGCCATGTATCTGGTTGAATTGGCAGTTGATTTCGCAAACCAGACGCTCAAGCCCGACGGCTCGTTATTGATGAAAGTGTTCCAGGGGCAGGGTTATCAGCAATTACTGGAGGAACTCAGGCGCCAATACGGTCAGGTACTGGTACGTAAACCGGAAGCTTCCAGACCGCGTTCAAGGGAAGTGTATCTGTTGGCCAGACAATTCAGTGGCTGAACTCTGGTTGTGAATGCCATCACAGGCCTGATCCGTGGTAACGATGTGGACCGTACAAAAGTAGGCAAATCCGGGCAATCGTGACAGAATGACCCGAATCTCCATTAATAAATCCCTGTATATGGCATGGTCATTGCAGCGACTGGTGTCAAGTCCGCCAGCGCAATGCCAGGCAGGCCAGACCGCTGAATGAGGGCAAGGTCTTGAATGACATGGTAAAAAATTTATTGTTGTGGATGGTCATAGCCGCTGTGCTGTTGACCTTTTTCCAGAACTTCAGTCAGCCTGCTGCGACAGAGCAACTTATCTATTCCGACTTCATCAAGAATGTACAGGAAGGCAAGGTTCGTGAAGTCACCATCAGCGGCATCAATATCATAGGTCGTGATACCAACAACCAGGTATTCACCACAATCAGGCCCTACGTGGACGATCCGAAACTGATGGACGACCTGTTGGCCCACAACGTGGCAGTGCGCGGCGCTGAACCCGAACAGGACAGCATCTGGACGCAGTTGCTGGTGGCTTCGTTTCCCATACTGATAATCATAGCTGTTTTCATGTTCTTCATGCGTCAGATGCAGGGCGGCGGTGTTGGTGGCAAGGGCGGACCCATGGCCTTTGGCAAGAGCAAGGCCAAGATGCTTAGCGAAGACCAGGTAAAGGTGACATTTGCCGATGTGGCTGGTGTGGATGAAGCCAAGGAAGACGTCAAGGAGTTGGTGGATTTTCTGCGCGAGCCTGACAAATTCCAGCGTCTGGGTGGACGTATTCCACGCGGCGTATTGATGGTGGGCCCACCGGGTACCGGTAAAACCCTGCTGGCCAAGGCCATTGCCGGCGAGGCCAAGGTACCATTCTTTTCTATTTCAGGTTCCGACTTTGTCGAGATGTTCGTTGGTGTGGGAGCTTCCCGCGTACGCGATATGTTCGACCAGGCCAAAAAACAGTCTCCCTG
>JAURLQ010000167.1 GCA_030831125.1 Gammaproteobacteria bacterium | reverse complement strand
CTGAAGACCTGGATTCAGACTGGTATCAGCGTTGGGGACATGTCACAAACCCGGCCTGGTCACCTGGTGCGCCTGCAGGTGTACCACAACGTTTGACCATGCCCTGGATAGCCCCGACCGATCGACATGTCTATGGCATGATTTCAGGGACGAGAACTACTCTGGACGGGATGGTATTCAACAAGGAAGGCACAGCAGTCAGGGAATTTGTTGATGGAGACCTGACTTCACGTGGCGGATCAGGGAGCACCCTGAGTACCTCTGGAGGTCCTGAAGCCGCATTGGCACACAGGGCATATGCCGGACCCGGCAGTGGCCAGGAGGTCATTTCCCGCTCAATGTTCCTGTCTGCCAAATATGACTTTACGGACACATTTTCAGGATATGTCCAGGCTGTCATTGGCCGGGCAGAGTCCAATCGCAACGACAATCGGGCCACCACTACCGGCATCAGTCTGCGTAGCATCTGGGCGCCGAGAATTGCAGTAGACAATGCATTCCTGCCTGAATCCGTGCGGGACACCCTGGTTGCTGCCGGCAAGTCAGAGTTTGTCATGTCGCGTGATGGCGCATTTCTCTACGAGCCCGATATCGGCATAGATGGGGTTGATCATGCTGTCAGCACAACTGAAACCTATACTGTTGGTTTTGAAACAGTCCTGCCCTGGAACTGGGATCTCTCTGGCAGTTTTTCCACGGGGGAGTCCAAACGCAAACCAGACTCCATCAACCATTTGCGCGTTGATCGGCTTTTCATGGCGATGGATGCGGTACGTGACCCGGCAACAGGCGCCATTGTCTGTCGTGTGAACCTGCCTCAATACCAACCCACAGTTGCGCAGCTCAATGCGGCGGGTCTGGCGTCCGGAAAAATCAATTCACGCGAGGAGTTGTTGGATAACCCTTCACCATTGGCTTCTCCAGTCGGGCTCGACAATTCCATCCGGGACTGCGTGCCCTTCAATGTCATGGGTTTCGGGAACATCAGTCGGGAAGCCATTGAATATGTCGGAACCCTCAAAAAAGGGGATGGTGTCGTTGAGCAGGATTTTGCAGAAATCATCACGACAGGCGAATTGCATGAAGGCTGGGGATACGGCCCGGTTTCAGCTGCAATCGGAATGACCTGGCGTGATTCCAGTTTCTCGGATCAGGCCTTGCCTGAATCAGTGGATGCACTCGGCCCACCCCTGAATGCACCGGATCTGGGTATACGTGGAATACCACCGGGTTACACAGGAGGGAGTCCTAACCTGCATCAGTTTTCCACGATTCCTTCCATCAGTGGGGGGTACAGTGTGACCGAATGGTTTGCCGAGCTGCAGGCGCCGATCTGGGAATCCGGAACGGGTGAACAGTCTCTGGGTGTCTCAATGGCATTCCGCCGTTCCGATTACGACCTCAGTGGTGCCTCTGATTCCTGGAAACTTGGTGCTGAATTGCAGTTGATTGAAGGGCTGCGGTTCCGTGCGACCAAATCCCGCGATGTGCGGGAGGCAACTTTTTCAGAACGTTTTGATGCGCAGGGAGGAGGGTCCAACATCAGGGATCCAAGATTCGGCGGTACCAGTTTCGGAATCTCCACCGTGCGTTCAGGAAACCCCAACTTGAGTCCGGAAGTTGCAAATACCCTGGTAGCCGGCTTTGTATTCCAGCCATCCTTTCTGGATGGATTCTCCATATCAAGTGACTGGTATGAAGTTGATATATCAGACTCCATAGTCCAGATCGGTACCCAGGATATTGTTGACCGTTGCGAAGCGGGCGACCCCCAGATGTGCGCGAACATAGTCCGTGACACAGGTACCGGAGAGGTAGTGCGTATTTTCCAGCGGTATTTCAATCTGGCGCAGGACAAGGTTGAAGGTGTGGATCTTGAAATGTCCTACAGGATTGAGCCTGACTTTTTCTCCGGTGAGAATGAAAGTCTCTCCATACGTGCACTAGCTGGTTGGCTGCTCACCCGCGAAAGCATCAGTGCCAGTGGTGTGACAACAAACCTTCTCGGTGTGTATACCTTGCCCGATGTCACTGGCAACATTACCACCAATTACACAGTCGGCCCGTATTCTTTGCAACTGCAGGGTCGCTACATAGATAGTGGAGAACTGGTCAGAACCTGGGTGGAAGGCGTGGATGTGGATGACAACATGGTAGCGTCTTCCACTATCTGGAATGGCTCTGTTCGTTATCGCAGTGAGTTCAGTAATGGAGGCACATGGGATGTCGGGTTTTCTGTCCAGAATCTTTTGGACAAGCACCCGCCTATTACCCCTGGCGGGACCGCTGGAGCCCAGGGAGTCAATGGACAATACGATGCATGGGGGCGCCGTTATCAGCTGTCCCTGAATCTGAACTTCTGAACCTGTTTCAGGTTCATCAACCTTGAAAACGGGGCCCTGGGCCCCGTTTTCACTTTGGCGAATGTCCGGATATGGCACCAAGTTGGTGCAACATCGATGTTCATTCCCAGAATAATGCAAAAAATATGTAGACTCCTGTGTCCTGTCGCTATATTTTTCGCATAGGAAAATTTTTCAATATGCGAAAAAGTTTCTGCTTTCGATACATGCCGGGCTGAAATTCAGATTGTGAGTCGGCAAGGCATACAGGGTCGAAAGCTACAGGGGCTGCCAGGGACTGGAGCTGTTGGCAGGATCAATGATCCTGGAGGGGGAAAGGAAATCATAGCGCCGTCAATACATCAAATCAGGGGGGCTGGCATGTAAAAAACCAAGAAAGAAAATTAATGAGGGTAACTTTTATTTGAGTTCATTTACTCATTACCCCCCTTAATTTTCTTCTCCGCGTAACTATTCAATCTCAATCATCATTGAAATAGACAAACAGGAGGGGGAAATGTCCCATACTATTTCTATTGGGCGTAAGAGCTCTTTTGCGTTCGGACGCAAAAAAGCACTCGCCATTTCGCTGGCAGCCATTACTACTGCCATCACCTGCAACTCATCCGTTTATGCACAGGATGAAGTTGAGGAAGTTACCGTAACCGGTTCACGTATTCGCATGACCGACGGTATGGCGGCACCGACACCGGTGACCGTTGTTACACCTGCAGAGCTCAACAACTTCGATCCGGGCGGCACGGTTGCCGAACAGCTCGACGCTCTGCCACAGTTTTTCAGCACGGTTACCCCACAGCGTAACGGCGGTTCACTGGCCTTTACCGTG
>JAURLQ010000166.1 GCA_030831125.1 Gammaproteobacteria bacterium | reverse complement strand
GATCATCGCATAGCGATGGCTTTTACGATTGCCGCGCTGCAGGCATCAGGTCCCATTGAAATTCTCGATTGCAATAATGTGGCGACCTCCTTCCCTGGTTTTGCTTCCCTGGTGCGTAGCTGCGGTATGAGTCTGGAGGAAAAATCCTGACCGGGGATTCAATCAAGGCTGAACAGATGACAGTACCTGTTATTACCATAGACGGACCCAGCGGCACCGGAAAAGGGACGCTTGCCAACAGTCTGGCCTCGATGCTTCGCTGGCATCTGCTGGACAGTGGCGCCTTGTATCGTATTGTGGCCGTAGGTGCTGAGTCCAGGGGCATAACCAGGGATAATCTGACGGACCTGACTGCTTTTGTCCGTTCCATGGAAGTCAGTTTTTCCACAGAATTTCCCGGCTCCATCGTGCTTGAGGGGCAGGAAATTTCCGATATTGTCCGGTTGGAAGAGTCCGGAAACAAAGCCTCGCTTGTGGCAGTTATTCCAGAAGTACGTGAAGCGTTGCTGCAACGCCAGCGCGCCTTTCGCAGACTGCCGGGGCTGGTTGCTGATGGCAGGGACATGGGTACTGTGGTTTTCCCGGATTCTCCCATGAAATTCTTTCTTACCGCCTCTGCCCAAGTGAGGGCACAAAGGCGCTATAAGCAGTTGATAAATAAGGGGGTTAGTGTTAATCTGCGCGGCCTTTTGCTGGACATACAGACCCGTGACGAGAGGGACTCAACCCGGGCTGTGGCTCCTCTGCTACCGGCAGATGACGCCATTATCATGGATACGGATGCCATGAATGCAGCACAGGTGCTGGCCGAGGCCAGCAACAGGATCAGGGCAGTTTTGGGGCTTGATATCACTCATACGATATCCGGCAACGATAATTTGCCCGGGTAACTGCCGGTATTCCGGCACCCTGCCAGACCAGTCACTGGCAGGCAACACAATCAGACCCCCGTACAGACTGGTGTGCGGAAGCGAAACCGGGAAGCAAACAGCTTTGCCATCCAGGGGACGCATCAGGAATCCATATGAGCGAAAATACCACTGTTTCCGGCACTGAATCCCAGGGCGAAAGCTTCGCAGAACTTTTTGAGGCAAGCCTGCAAGACCTGGATATGCAGACCGGTTCCATTGTGACCGGTACCATCATTGATATTGATAATGACTGGGTTACTGTCCATGCCGGACTCAAGTCAGAAGGGGTTATCCCCAAAGCAGAATTTCTCAATGACAACGGTGAATTCACGCTGCAGATCGGAGACAAGGTCAAGGTAAGCCTTGATGCTGTTGAAGATGGCCTTGGTGAAACCCGTCTGTCCCGTGAAAAAGCCAAGCGCGCCGAAACCTGGCTGGTGCTGGAAGACGCCTTTGAAAAGAGCGAGGCAGTAATTGGTGTAATCACAGGCAAGGTCAAAGGTGGCTTTACTGTTGATGTTAATACCATCCGCGCCTTTCTCCCCGGTTCGCTGGTGGACATTCGTCCAATCCGCGACACTGCCCATCTTGAAGGCAAGGAACTTGAATTCAAACTGATCAAACTCGACCAGAAACGCAACAACGTTGTAGTTTCCCGCAGAGCTGTACTGGAGTCAGTAAATTCGGCAGAGCGTGATGAATTGCTGAATAACCTGCAGGAAGGCATGAGTGTCAAAGGTGTGGTCAAGAACCTCACCGATTATGGTGCTTTTGTGGACCTCGGCGGTATTGATGGTCTGTTGCATATCACCGATATGTCCTGGAAGCGCATCAAGCATCCGAGTGAAATTATTGCAGTGGGTGCGGAAATTGATGTCAAGGTGCTCAAGTTTGATCGCGAGCGTAATCGTGTATCCCTCGGTCTGAAACAGCTTGGTGAAGATCCATGGGTCGAAATCAAGCGCCGTTATCCTGAAAATACCAGAGTCAAGGCTGTTATTACCAACCTTACCGATTATGGCTGTTTTGCTGAACTGGAAGAGGGTGTTGAAGGTCTGGTACACGTAAGTGAAATGGACTGGACCAACAAGAATATTCATCCGTCCAAGATTGTTCAGCTGGGTGATGAAGTGGAAGTGATGATCCTGGACATAGACCAGGAGCGTCGCAGGATTTCTCTTGGACTGAAACAGTGCCAGCAGAATCCGTGGGACAGCTTTGCCGAGAAATTCCAGAAAGGCGATCGCATTTCCGGCAACATCAAGTCAATTACTGATTTCGGTATATTCATTGGTCTCGAAGGGGAAATCGATGGACTTGTACATCTGTCTGACATCAGCTGGGATGAGCCGGGTGAATCAGCAGTTCGTCAATATACCAAAGGTGACAAACTGGATACCGTGATCCTGTCCATAGATCCAGAGCGCGAACGCATTTCTCTGGGTATCAAGCAGTTGACCGGTGATCCGTTCATGAACTATGTCAGCCAGAATGAAAAAGGCAGTGTGGTTCGTGGAACTGTCAAATCTGTTGATGCCAAGGAAGCTGTAATTACCCTCACCGATGAAGTGGAAGGGGTGCTCAAGGCTTCTGAAATCAGTCGTGATCGTGTGGAAGATGCCCGCAATGCACTCACTGAAGGTGCAGAAGTCGAGCTGATGATTACCAATATCGATCGCAAGAATCGCGTAATTGGTCTGTCTATCAAGGCCAGGGAAATTGAAGAAGAGAAAGACTCCCTGAAAGAGCTGAACAAGATGAGTAATGTAGCACCAGCTACTGTAGGTGATCTCATCAAGGCCAAGATGGGGCAGGAATAGGGCAGTAAAAGGCAAGTCAGGTTCCGTAAAACCTGCCTGTTTACAGGCAGGTTCAATCTGGAAATGACTGTAATGACTGCAATGACCAAAGGTGATGTGGGTTGGCTTTTGCCAGCCCACTTGATCCCCCGGTGGAAAGCAGGCTGGAGCAAGCAGGAATCCTTATGACGAAGTCAGAACTCATTGAACAGATTGCAGCCAGACATACCCAGTTGTCTGCCAAGGATATTGAGCTGGCAGTAAAAGCGATCATTTCCTATATGGCTGATGTGCTTGCTGAAGGTGGACGTATTGAAATACGTGGCTTCGGCAGTTTTTCACTGCACTATCGGGCGCCTCGCACGGGGCGGAACCCGAAAACCGGCGAACCAGTTGTGCTAAGTGGTAAATATGTGCCGCATTTCAAGCCGGGCAAGGAATTGCGCGACAGGGTAAACAGCAGTATCCAGCAGGAAGAACCAGCCTCACAGGCTTGATAGTGGGCCCTCCAGAAGGCACGCGGATTTCAAGGGGATTACAGGAAAATCCTGACCTTCAGATGTGGTCCGAAGTACAATAACCACACCTTCACCCGGAAATCTTCCCCAGGGAAGCACTGCATCAGCATCATTTCATCCGGTTTTGTTCATATGCAACCCGTGTGTATTTACGACAGATTCACCAAGAGTCCTCTTCCATGAAAAGCCTGGGTACTTTCATGACCATACTGGTTGTTATTATGGTGATGATTGCGGGTTTTCTTTTCACCATGAACAATGACCAGCCTGCTGCGTTGTGGCTGGGTACTGATCTTTCTGCAAGGCCGCTCGGTGTATGGGTGCTTGGAGCATTTATCTCTGGCGGCTTTACCGGTCTGCTGCTTGGTGCAGGCTTTCTGCGGAGACTGTACGGTAAAATGAGAGCGCAGCAGGTACAAACCCGGCTATTGCAGAAGGAAAAAGAAATAGAAGTGCTGAAACAACAACTCAGAGGTCTTCAGCATAAACAAATATCCATCAGGGACAGACAGTCATGAGTCTTCTTCAGAACCTGTTTCTGTACCTTCTGTTGGTGCTGGCGCTGTCCATTGCCTGGTATACAGGTCGCAAGTCCGGACAACGGAAAGCCCGGTCTGCTGCGAATACTGAAAGTGATTATTTCATCGGCCTCAACTACCTGCTCAATGATGAACCGGATGATGCGGTTGATGTTTTTATCAATGCTCTGGAACCGGACCGGGGCTCACTGGAGACACACCTCGCGCTTGGAACGCTTCTGCGCAGACGGGGCAAAGTCGACCGATCCATTTCACATCTTCAGGGTTTGCTTGCCGGGTACGATTTCAGTGCTGAAGAACTTGCCCAGATCAAACTGCAGCTTACGCGCAGTTATATTGCCGCAGGATTGCTCGACAGGGCAGAAAAACTGCTTGAGGAACTGGAAAAAGGTACAAGCAAAGCCAGGGAGGCAGCACTGGGTCTTGCCATTACGGTCTATCAGATGGAAAAAGACTGGCGCAAGGCCATTGATGCAGCAACAGAGCTTGTAAGAACCGGTAGTGGGCACCTGAAGCAGGAAATGCAGTTACAGGCATCCCATTTCTATTGTGAGCTTGCCGAACAGAGCATGGCTCTTGGTAATCTGAAGTCTGCCCGGGAAGAGCTGAAAATGGCCATGGGAATTTGCCGGACGAATGTCAGGGTTCAGCTTCTGGAGGCACAGGTGCATGCCAGTAGCGGTAACCACCAGGAAGCACTCAAAATACTGCAAAAAGTGATTCATCAGGAGCCGCTATACAAGGCAGAGGCTGTCATGGCCACCCTTGAATACATGAAGGTTGCCGGCCTGGAAAAAGTTGCCATGAAAATGCTGGGTGAGATTGAGCCTGGCAGTGATACGAGGCTCATCATCGAATTGGCGGATTTTATTGCCATTGATCAGGGAGATGAATCTGCAGTTACATTTCTGCTGCAGCACCTGAAGAAAAATCCGTCACTGGCTCTGCTTGGCAAGGCAGTAAGGCGCGTCAGATTTATCCCCGGTATGCAGGACAAGGTCATGGAAGCTGCCCAGACTGTACTGGAAGCGCATAGCCTTGGACAGTTTGCCTTTCGTTGTGAAAACTGTGGATTTGAACTCAAGTCTTTGCACTGGCACTGCCCGGGTTGTGGCAAATGGGGATCAGTATTACCTCTTGATGACAGGGTAAGCGCCAGAAATCCTCGTGGATACAGTGTCCTGTAAGTTAGAATGTACCTGATTCAGAAGTGACAAGTGTATCCCGGGAAGGAATAACAGATGTGAGGAGACAGGGAATGAAATCCAGAGTTCAGTTTGATAACCGCCAGATTATTGTGGCACTGGATTTTTCCAGTGAATCAAGTTGTTTGGGCATGCTGGAAAAACTGGATCCGGCACTGTGCAGGGTCAAGATCGGTAAAGAGCTTTTTACAAGATATGGCCCATCCCTGGTGAGGGAAATCCACAAGCGGGGATTTGAGGTTTTCCTCGATCTCAAGTTTCATGACATTCCCAATACTGTTGCAGGTGCCATAAGGGCTGCAGTTGAGCTGGGTGTGTGGATGGTCAATGTACATGCCAGTGGTGGGCAGGCCATGCTGGAAGCAGCAAGGAAAGCTGCAGATGATAATCCGGCAATGAAGCTTGTTGCGGTTACAGTTCTAACCAGCCTCTCTGCACAGGATTTGCTGGAAACCGGTGTAAATGGATATCCGGAACAACAGGTGCTGAGACTTGCCGCAATGACAGCAGCCTGCGGTCTGGATGGCGTGGTCTGCTCAGCGAAAGAAATAGAGTTGTTGCGCAACAATCTCGATGGTGATTTTTTGCTTGTAACGCCTGGTATCCGTCCATCCGGAGATGATGCCAGTGACCAGAAACGGGTAGAAACTCCGGGCAGGGCAATAGCAAAAGGGGCAGATTATCTCGTCATTGGCCGGCCAATTACGCAGGCTGATGACCCGACAGGGAAATTGCAGTCCATCATGAAGGAAATCCAGAGCAAAATCTGAAAGCTCTGCTAGATTATAGATACAGCAACTTCGCTGTGTTCATTCATGGAGGAAGAAATGTCCAGATCAATTCTGAAATTATCCATAACTTCATTTGCGGCCTTGAGCATGATGGCGGCTTTGATGCATGGTGGGCTCGTTCAGGCCCAGTCTGTTGATGATACTGTAGTCGAAATTCAGCTTCAGCAGGTGAATATCAATGAAGCTGATGCAGAAACGCTTGCCATGCAGTTGCAGGGAGTAGGGGCGAGCAGGGCCAGGGCGATTGTGGAGTATCGAGAAGAGCATGGTCCATTCATGAGTGTGGAAGAGCTCACCGAAGTCAATGGCATTGGAGAAGCAACCCTGTTGCAGAACCGTGCACTGATCGTTATCGAGTAAATATCCAGTTGACCGGGTCATGGCAATGTCATGGCCCGGCAACCAGTCTTATGAGCATGGCTGCAGGAATGTTATGATCAGGCAGTTGCCGTCCGGTTCAATATCATGCCATTTTCTTTTGTCCTGCTGCTTGTTTTCTCCGCATCATTTACTGTGACGGCCCTGTGGCTTGTGCTGGCTTTGCGCAGGCAATGGTTTGATCATCCCAATTTTCGCAGTGCTCATTCTTTTCCTGTACCCAAAAGTGGTGGTGTGGGATTTGTTGCTGTTTTTGCAGTGTATGTCCTTTGGAGTTGGCATTGGGGATTTCTCAGTACTTCGATATTGCTGGCATTGAGTCCTTCACTGGCCCTTGCCATTACCGGTCTGTTTGATGATTTCAGGGATCTCTCAATAAGGCTGAGACTTTGTGTTCAGTTCATAGCGGTACTGGTGTCTGTGCTAGTGCTCGACATCGAGCCGGTTCTGGTATTTCCGGGTTTCAGTATTGATACCGGTCTGATGGCCATACCGTTGCTCGTGGTTTCAATGGTATGGCTGGTCAACCTCTACAACTTCATGGATGGGATAGACGCCATAGCTGCCATGGAATGTATTTTCATAAGTCTGGCCTTGGCGTGGTTCAGCAGCAGGGCTATGGCAGAGCCCGTATTCATGCTGTCACTTGTACTGGTGGCAGGCGTAACCGGATTTCTCTATTTCAATCTGCCCGGTGCCAGATTGTTCATGGGTGATCTCGGCAGTAATTTTCTGGGATTCGTGCTGGGCATCCTGTCACTGCTTGCATTGCAGGCAGGGGCCGTCAATGTGTGGACAATAATGGTGCTTTTCAGCATATTCCTGCTCGATAGCACTACCACCCTAACAGGGCGTATCAGAGCAGGTCTCGTGTGGTATCATGGCCACAATTCGCATGTCTACCAGCGTGCAGCAGTGGCACATTCGAGTCATGGCAAGGTTGTTGCAGGTGTTACCCTGATCAACGTTTTCTGGATATTGCCGGCAGCCATATTGACTGTCCAGTATCCCGAAGCTGGAGTTCTGGTGCTGGCTATAGCCTGGGCCCCCTTGCTGCTTCTTGGCTGTCGATACCGTCGTGATGCCATGACCTTAACTGGAACCTGAGACTTGATTTGAGCTGTGGAATAATGTGTCGATCGCGGCTTACGACCACGCCAGACACAATGGTTTCAGGAACCGGATCAAAGTTGTATGGTCCTGACGCTGGTATGTTTCGCCTCAATCCCTATTATGAGGGTTATTGAAGTGGGGCCAGCTGAAGATGCGGGTGAAAATGAAGGGGTTAATTCGGGAATGGTTGGCAAAAATGGCAGGTAAGCTATGAAAGTAAGCACTTTTTCCTTCTCTCGTTCATTGAAGCAGTCGTTCATGATGTTGGTAGACGGCCTGCTTATCCTGACTGCACTGTGGTTCTCTCTCCTGCTCGTCAGTCCGGATTTTTTCAAGATCAATGCTCCGGGCAGTTACCTGATAAACTTCACTATCAGTGCCTTTTTCAGTGTTTTCATCTTTTACAGATCCGGGCTGTACAGAACTGTACTTCTCTATATGGGCCTGCAGTCAGGTCTTGTCATTCTAAAGGGCATAACGCTCAGCACTCTTGTCACAGTGGTGACAGTCTACTACTCGGATACGCTTGATTTTCCCGGACAGGCAGTACTGGTTTTCTGGATGGTTGCCCTGTTACTGGTAGGTGGGCTCAGATTTGCCTCCAAGTTGATTCTGCTGAACATGATCCAGAATTTCCGCCCAAGAGAGCCTGTCATCATTTATGGTGCCGGCAGTTCCGGCATGCAGTTGGTAGCTGCCCTGAACAATGGCGACCAGTATCTGCCAGTTGCCTTTGTCGATGACAGTGAGGCGCTGGTAGGAAACAACATCCATGGAATCCGTGTCTACGGTCCAGGTTCGATCCATGAGCTCATAGAAAACTTCCAGGTAAGACAAATCCTGCTCGCTATTCCATCTGCAACGCATGCAGAAAGAAAGCAGATACTCAATACGCTCGAGTTATATCCTGTGCATGTGAGAACCGTACCTGATCTCTTTGATATGGTCTCAGGCAAGGTAAGGGTGGATGAGATCAGGGATATTGATATTGAAGACCTGCTCGGCCGCGATATCGTGCCACCAGATCCACAGCTCATGGGTGCCTGTATCAAGGGCTGCAATGTGCTTATTACTGGTGCGGGTGGATCAATAGGCTCTGAACTTTGTCGTCAGATCCTGAAACTGCGTCCCAGCACACTGGTGCTCCTCGATAATTCCGAATACGGCCTTTACACCATAGAAAGCGAACTGCGTGAATTGCAGGCCCTGCTTGAATATGGCAAGGAAATCAAGATTGTTGCCCTGCTGGGTTCCGTGCGCAACCAGGTGCACATGGAAAACACCCTGCGCAAATTCAGCATCAGGACTGTCTACCATGCAGCAGCCTACAAGCAGGTTCCCATGGTGGAAAAAAATATTGTTGAAGGTGTGCAGAACAATATTTTCGGAACACTGGTGCTTGCCCGTGCAGCGGCCAAATTCAATGTTGAAAACTTTGTATTCATATCTACTGACAAGGCAGTAAGGCCTGCCAATGTGATGGGTGCTACCAAACGCTTTGCTGAGCAGATACTGCAGGCACTTTCCGAAGGCGGTGAATCGTCAACGAAGTTTTCCATGGTGCGCTTCGGCAATGTGCTGGGTTCCTCCGGATCTGTTGTGCCGTTGTTCCGCAAACAGATCGCGCAAGGAGGGCCGGTAACGGTTACCCACTCTGAAATGACACGCTATTTCATGACCGTACAGGAAGCTGCCCAACTGGTTATCCAGGCAGGTTCAATGGCAAAGGGTGGAGATGTCTTTGTGCTGGACATGAATTCGCCTGTCAGAATTGTGGATCTTGCCCGCAAAATGATTCATCTGATGGGATATATCGTCAAGGACGAGCGTACCCCGAATGGTGATATTGCCATTGAGTACACAGGACTTCGGCCCGGGGAAAAACTCTATGAAGAACTGCTCATTGGTGAACATGTAACCGGAACAGATCATCCCAAGATCATGCGGGCAGAAGAAGACTTTCTGAGCCTGGATGAAATCCAGGTGCTGCTGAACCAGCTTGAGCTTGCCTGCCAGACACTTGATCTTCAGCAGATCAGGGATGTCCTGAGTGAAGCCATTGGAGGATTTGTTTCCAAGGAAGAAGCGCGGGACCCGATGCTAGACGTTCATGCCGAAGCAATGGTGAATCAGGAAGAAAAGAAAATACTGCCGCTTTTCCGTACCTGAGCCATACTGCTGTTGCGACTCGTATGATGTACCGCGAGTCTGCTATTCACCTTCAAACAAGACCGGATATTTGACGGCCCGTATTTTCATGTGGCGCCTTTTGCATATCTGGAATTTCCGGGACGGAATTTTCAGCATTGGATTTATTATAGTCATCAATGTGAAAACAATGATGCTGGAGGAGGAGAGGGGGATCGAGATTGGCTGCCCAACCTGGGCTCGAACCAGGAACCAAGTGATTAACAGTCACCTACTCTACCATTGAGCTATTGGGCAGCAGCATGGTCTTCAGACCGCGAGCTCGAAGAACGCGCATACTAATGAGATTTGCCATGCAGGTCAACACGTTCTGTGTGCCAATTCGACAATGTCTGTGCTGAAGCTGCCTTGTCCTGTCGGCAGTCCGTATGCCGGGATTTACATCTGCATCAAAAGTCACAATGGCTTAGAATTCCGGGATTTCGCAGCGGTATTTCCAGTAGATGTCATCCAGAAAATTCATTCTGCATTCACCCTTTGCACCCGCGGGTGACCAGCCCGAGGCCATCAGTATGTTGATTGATGGCCTGGAAAGTGGGCTGGCCTCACAAACGCTGCTTGGGGTTACCGGTTCCGGCAAGACTTTCACCATTGCGAATGTCATTGCGCAGGTCCAGCGGCCATGCCTGGTGATGGCACCCAACAAGACACTGGCTGCGCAACTCTATGGTGAATTGAAAGAGTTCTTTCCGGAAAACGCTGTTGAATATTTTGTGTCTTATTACGATTACTACCAGCCGGAGGCCTATGTGCCTTCTTCCGACTCCTATATCGAAAAAGATGCCACCATAAACGAGCATATTGAGCAGATGCGTTTGTCAGCAACAAAGTCGTTGCTTGAGCGACGCGATGTTGTGGTAGTGGCGACAGTTTCCTGCATTTATGGTCTTGGCGATCCGACGGCCTACCTCAATATGGTGCTTCAAATGAAGGTTGGAGACAAACTGGATCAACGGCTGCTTCTGAAAAAACTTGCAGAACTGCAATACACACGCAATGACATGGATCTGCGCAGATCCAGTTACCGGGTGCGTGGAGATGTCATTGATATTTTCCCTGCAGAAAACGACGTAAATGCCATTCGATTGGAATTGTTCGATGACGAGATAGAAGGCATTGCCTGTTTTGATCCGTTGACTGGGGAGGTGCTGGAGCGTGTCAATGAGCTTTCTGTATTTCCCAAATCACACTACGTTACGCCACGCGAGCGAATGCTGCGGGCAGTAGAGCAGATCAAGGAAGAATTGCAGGAGAGGCTCGCTGTGCTGCAGGCCAACAACCAACTGTTGGAAGCGCAGCGTTTGCAGCAACGCACCCAGTTTGATCTGGAAATGATCCAGGAGCTCGGCTACTGCACCGGGATCGAGAATTACTCACGTTTTCTTTCCGGCAGGGAACCCGGACAACCCCCACCGACGCTGTTTGACTATCTGCCACTGGATGCCTTTGTGGTAGTTGACGAGTCACACTGGGGAATTCCCCAGATCGGGGCGATGTACAAGGGTGACCGATCCCGCAAGGAAACCCTGGTGCAGTATGGCTTCAGGCTGCCTTCAGCGCTGGACAACAGACCGCTGCGCTTCGATGAGTGGGAGGCTCTGGCTCCCCAGTTGATTTTTGTGTCGGCCACGCCAGGTCCCTATGAAGAGAAAAAACAGGGGCAGCTTGTGCGTCAGGTTGTCCGTCCCACCGGCCTTATAGATCCGGAAGTAGAAGTAAGACCGGCATTGCATCAGGTGGATGATCTGCTTTCTGAAGTGCGGCAGAGGGTAGAGAAAGAGGAGCGCATTCTGGTGACAGTGCTGACCAAACGCATGGCCGAGGATCTTACCGATTATCTTGCAGACAATGGTGTGCGGGTTCGCTATTTGCACTCGGATATAGACACAGTTGAAAGAATGGAAATCATCAGGGATCTGCGGCTCGGTATGTTTGATGTGTTGGTAGGGATCAACCTGCTCAGGGAGGGCCTGGACATTCCGGAAGTGTCACTGGTTGCCATTATGGACGCCGACAAGGAGGGCTTCCTGCGTTCTGAACGGTCTCTGGTACAGACAGTAGGCAGGGCAGCGAGAAATCTCAATGGCAAGGCAATTTTGTATGCTGATGTCATGACGGGTTCGATGCAGCGGGCCATTGAAACAACGCTTGAGCGCAGACAAATCCAGACTGAGTTCAACAGGCAGCATGGCATAGTGCCAAAAGGAATCAAAAAGGCGGTGAGGGATGTGCTTGATGCGTCTTCTGCTGCGCCTGGCGAAGCCAAAAGAGGGAGGAAAGAGTCTGCTGCCACCAGACGCAGGGAGGAGGCCAGGGCTGTGCTCAAGGACAAGGCTGCCGTTGAGCAGGCTATCGCGAAATTGCAGAACCGCATGTTCGAGCATGCACGCAACCTTGAATTCGAGGAAGCGGCTACGCTACGGGACGAGATCAGCCTGCTTAATGAAAGGCTGCTGGCACTTTGAAATCCACCGGGATATCAGGTTTCCAGGGCACCCTCTCAAGCCGATTTGAAAACGAGAACCACGATGTGCCAGTTCGCTCGCTCCAGCTGCCCAGCCATCCGGCAAAGCCGAATGTTGTTAAGGCTACGCATGAAGCTGGCACTTCAAATCGCTTACCGTCACCCACGCCTGACTCCCTTTCTTCGGCCTGATACGCTTTTGTGGAGGGTGTCCCTTGCGGCTTCCCTGCGATTACCGGGTATTCCGGCAAGTCATTATTTCTTGTAGTTTTTATGCCCGATCACTATAATCGCCAGCCTTTTGCGGCACCCTTGGGAGCCGGAAAGGCTGTGTCGAAAAGAGTAACGGCAAAAAGGGGCAAAATGCCCTTGTTGACGGCTCTTATCAATACCGGAGCAGGCGCGTAGCTCAGTTGGTTAGAGCGCTACCTTGACATGGTAGAGGTCACCAGTTCGAATCTGGTCGTGCCTACCACTTCCGTTCAACACCCCCTTCCGGAATCCTCCTGCAGGGAAGTCTGCATGCAGGTGAGACAAGGAAACCGGCAGGACAACAATGATCACGATCACGCTTCCGGACGGAAGCACGCGCAATTTCGATGTGCCTGTAACAGTATTGCAGGTAGCCGAATCCATCGGACCTGGACTGGCCAGGGCTGCCCTGGCCGGCAAGGTGGATGGCGTTGCCGTTGATACCTCCTGTCTGATAGAAAAAGATGCTTCCCTGGCCATCCTCACATCCCGGGATGATGAAGGGCTGGATGTCATCCGTCACTCCTGCGCACACCTGATGGCCAATGCCGTCAAGAATCTGTTTCCGGCAGCGCAGGTAACTATCGGACCAGTCATTGAAAATGGTTTCTTCTACGACTTTGCATTCGAACGTCCCTTCACCCCTGAAGACCTGGCTGCCATTGAAAAGGAAATGGAGCGGATTTCCAGTGAGAATATTTCTGTTGAACGTTCCCTGATGAACCGCAGTGATGCAGTAGAGATGTTCAGGAACATGGGAGAACAGTACAAAGTCGAAATCATCGAAAGTATACCGTCAGAGGAAGGGCTTTCGTTCTATCGGCAAGGCGACTTCATTGATCTGTGCCGTGGCCCGCACGTACCTTCAACAGGACACATCAAGGCATTCAAACTGATGTCAGTTGCTGGCGCCTACTGGCGAGGTGATTCTAAAAACGCAATGCTCCAGCGCATTTATGGCACGGCATGGAATGACAAGAAATCGCTCAAGGAATACTTGCACTTGCTTGAAGAAGCCGAGCGTCGTGATCATCGCAAGATTGGCAAAAAACTGGGACTTTTCCATTTCCAGGAAGAAGCACCCGGTATGGCTTTCTGGCACCCGAAGGGCTGGAAAATCTACCAGATCATCAAACGCTACATGCAGGAAATTCTGGTGGATAACAACTACCAGGAAATCAATACGCCCCAGCTTGTGGATTACTCACTCTGGGAAAAGTCGGGTCATGCAGACAAGTTTGCCGAGCAAATGTTCCAGGTGGAATCAGACAGCCGGCTGTACGCCATCAAGCCAATGAACTGTCCCTGTCATATCCAGGTATTCAATCAGGGGCTCAAGAGCTACCGTGAACTGCCGCTGCGCCTTGCGGAATTCGGTTCCTGCCATCGCTATGAACCCTCGGGGAGCATGCACGGATTGATGCGAGTGCGCAGTTTCACGCAGGATGATGGACATATTTTCTGTGCTGAAAGCCAGATACAGGCAGAAGTCAGTGACTTCATCAATCTGGTCTACAAGGTATACCAGGATTTCGGATTCAATGATGTGATTCTGCGCTTGTCCACTCGCCCTGAAAAAAGGGTAGGTTCAGATGAGATATGGGATCGGGCAGAAGAGGCCCTGCGCATTGCACTCGACAATACCGGCCGCCAATGGCAGCTGTTGCCGGGCGAGGGTGCTTTTTACGGGCCCAAGATTGAATTTGCCCTGAAAGACTGTATGGGGCGCGAACAGCAATGTGGCACCATCCAGGTCGATTTCTCCATGCCTGGCAGGCTGGGTGCCGAATTTGTAGGTGAAGACAATGCCCGACATACCCCGGTTATGCTGCACAGGGCCATTTTCGGTTCATTCGAGCGTTTTATCGGTATTCTGATCGAGCATTACGAAGGGGCATTCCCGACCTGGCTCGCGCCTGTCCAGGCTGTAGTACTGAATATTACCGATAAGCAGGCAGGATATTGCCAGGAAGTGATCAAATCCTTGCAAAACAAGGGTTTGAGGGTTGAAGCCGACTTGAGAAATGAGAAGATCGGCTTTAAAATCCGCGAGCACACCATTCAGCGGGTTCCATACCTGCTGGTTGCGGGTGACAAAGAAGTGGAAGCCAACACACTGGCAGTCCGTGATCGTAGTGGCAAGGATCTGGGTGTAATGACCCTTGATGCCCTTGTCGATATGATGCAAGAGGATATCGCCCGATTTAGTCGGAACGGTTGATCTAACGGAAGACAGTCTGTTGGTTGTTTTTTTTAATCTGGAGTAATCACTATTAAGCGGGAAGATGTCAAAAACAAACGGTCTCAGGTCAATGATGAGATTGATGCTTCATCCGTTCGTCTGATTCTGGAAGACGGTGGTCAACACGGTATTGTGACGATCGAGGAAGCACTTGGACTGGCCAGGGATGCCAAGCTGGATCTGGTATTGATCTCGCCTGAAGCTGATCCGGTTGTTTGCAAGATAATGGACTACGGCAAGCATATTTTTGAAGCGAAGAAAGCGAAAGCTGCGCAAAAGAAAAATGCGAAGCAGATCCAGGTTAAAGAAATGAAATTCCGTCCAGGGACGGAGGAAGGGGATTATCAGGTAAAACT
>JAURLQ010000165.1 GCA_030831125.1 Gammaproteobacteria bacterium | reverse complement strand
CGACAATGTGGACACCGCCATTTCCTCGATGTCCATGACCTACGGGCATACACCCACCGAAACCATCAATGCCATTTATGAAGGCCTGCCCGGTGACCCCGGACTGGATCTGGACCTGCTGGCCGAGATCGCTGAATACTTCCGGGTTGTACGCAAGAAATACGCGAAATTCGAAGGGGAACTCAAGGGAGTTGACGCCCGCATCATGATTGCCCAGGTTCCCGGCGGTATGCTCACCAACATGGAGAGCCAGCTCAAGGACCAGCAGGCATCTGATCGCATGGGAGAAGTGCTCAAGGAAATTCCCAGAGTCCGTCAGGATCTGGGCAACATCGCCCTGGTTACACCTACGTCCCAGATTGTAGGCACCCAGGCTGTAATCAACGTACTTTCCGGTGAGCGTTACAAATCGATTACCAAGGAAACTGCCGGTATCCTCAAGGGTGAATATGGCGCTACACCTTCGCCAGTCAACAGCGAACTGCAGGCACGTGTGCTCAATGGCGCAGAACCGGTAACCTGCCGACCTGCCGATCTGCTGGAACCCGAGCTCGACAAGCTGACCGCTGAACTGCGCAAGCAGGCAAAGGCTGAAGGCTTCAGGCTGGAGCAGGGCGAGCGCGAAATTGACGATGTACTTACCTATGCCATGTTTCCGCAGATCGGTTTGAAATTCCTCAAGAATCGCGGCAATCCCTCTGCCTTCGAACCTGCACCAACCGGCAAGGAAGAAGAGGTGAAGAGTGCACCGGCCAAAACTGCTCCCTCCGGATCCGGCGTCTACACAGTCAATGTGAATGGCCAGTCGTATGTGGTTGAGGTTACCGAAGGCGGTGATATCAGCGCCGTGACAGCAAGCGGTACAAGCCCGGCACCAGCAGCACCCAGGGTAGCACCCAAAAGCAAGGGCGAACCCTTCAAGGCTCCGCTTGCCGGCAACATATTCAAGGTCATGGTGAAAGTAGGTCAGGAAGTTGCAGAAGGCCAGGTCATGATGATTCTGGAAGCAATGAAAATGGAAACTGAGCTCAAGGCGCCACGTGCCGGTATTATTCACAGCATCAATGTAGCGGAAGGAAATTCTGTGGCAGTTGGTGATGAACTGTTCAGCATAGGCTGAGCAAAAGGTTCATTCAGCAGGCTGACCTATGGATAGCTTACTCAAACTGTTTCGCGACTCGGGCCTGTATCAGCTCGAAGCCGGTCAGGGCGTCATGGTCGTGGTCGGACTGGTACTGATCTACCTTGCCATCCGCCGTGGCTTCGAACCACTGCTGCTCTTGCCAATCGGCATGGGAGCCGTACTGGTAAACGTGCCAGGTGCAGGCTTCCTGGCCGAACCTGTTCTGGATGCAGCAGGGCATATAGCAGCACCTGGTGGCCTGCTTTACTACATTTATGAAGCCGGCATTGCCACAGGCATGTTCCCTCTGATCATTTTCATGGGTGTGGGCGCGATGACCGATTTCGGTCCTCTGCTGGCCAACCCCAAAACCCTGTTCCTGGGCGCTGCCGCACAATTCGGTATATTTACAACGGTCATGGGTGCAGTAGGGCTTACTGCGCTCGGGATCATGGATTTCAGTATTGCCGATGCGTCTGCCATCGGCATTATCGGTGGTGCCGATGGCCCTACAGCCATCTTTGTGGCCAGCCGTCTGGCTCCGGATCTGCTGGGCGCCATTGCCGTAGCGGCCTATTCCTATATGGCACTAGTGCCTGTAATCCAGCCGCCTATCATGCGTTTTCTGACTACAGAGGCGGAACGCAAGATCAGGATGGATCAGCTGCGCATTGTGTCGCAGCGTGAAAAAATCATCTTTCCCCTTTGCCTGTTGATTCTGGTGGCACTGTTCCTGCCAAGCGCTGCGCCCTTGCTTGGCATGTTCTGCTTCGGCAACCTGATGCGTGAAAGCGGTGTAGTAGGGCGCTTGAGCGATACTGCCCAGAACGCGCTGATCAACATCACCACTATCTTTCTGGGGCTGGGAGTTGGCTCCAAGCTGAGTTCGGATGCCTTTCTCAATCTCGAAACCCTGGGGATACTGCTGCTGGGGGTAGTAGCCTTCGGTGTAGGCACAGCTTCGGGCGTACTGATGGCCAAGTTGATGAACAAAATGACAAAAGAACCCATCAACCCGCTTATCGGCGCTGCAGGGGTGTCTGCTGTACCTATGGCTGCCCGTGTGGCCAACAAGCTGGGTCTGGAAGCCAATTCCCAGAATTTCCTGCTCATGCATGCCATGGGGCCCAATGTAGCCGGGGTCATCGGCTCAGCAGTGGCTGCTGGTGTGATGATTTCCTTCGTTGGTGGCTAGGAGCCTGAGTCCGGCACCTGGGCTGATTTCGTCTACCAGCTCTCATTTCCTGAAACCTTGATATAAAAAGTCTTTAAATTCAGGCTCTTGAAGTGTATTGTTGATATCATTTCGGCATGCTTGATTGATATGGATCGAGTGTAAACCTGAATCAGCGATATTGATTCCCTACGTGAGTACGTCACATGGAAAATAACAAGACCGACACGCAGAAACTGGAAACAGCTTCTGATGAAACTGCAACCGGGGCACCAGAGACTTCCGGAATGAGTGCCACAGAATCCGCAGCCAGTCCGGATTCCGGTGACGCTGACGAGAGAAGAAGGGCTGCCAGAAAGTCGGGGAGAGAGCCGGAAAACTCCCCTGCAGCGCTTCCCTTGTACAACCTGGTGATGAAAATTCCCGGGCCAAAGAATTTTGCCTTCCGCGCCTTTTTGCTTTCATTCATTACTACGCTGATGCCAATGTTTGGCCTGATGTTGTATGTGGCACTGAATGTTGAACTGACACCGGAAATGATAGCCACTGTGAGTATTGTCATGATCACTGCACTGCTCGGTTCCATTTCAACCGTAATCGTACTGATGGCATACGTAGAACCTGTCAACGCCATTACCAAGGCATTCAAGGAATTCCGCTCTGAAGACTACATTCCTGCACTGCCGGAAGTTGTGGGAAATGACGAGATCGGTGAGTTGATGGCCAATACCCAGGGTGCGCTGAAAAAACTACACAATATGCTGCACAACATGCATGAATTGAGTATCAGGGATGAACTGACAGGTTTGTACAATCGCCGCTTCTTTGTCGAGCAGGCCGACATGCTGCTGGTTCGCGCTATCCGTTTCGAGGAACCCCTGAGCCTGATTTTCATTGACATGGATCGCTTCAAGGAAATCAATGACAGTTTCTCCCACCAGTTGGGGGATCATGCAATCAAGAACATAGCAGCACTGATCACGGAAAGTTCCAGAGGTTCGGATCTGGCGGCCAGACTTGGTGGTGATGAATTTGT
>JAURLQ010000164.1 GCA_030831125.1 Gammaproteobacteria bacterium | reverse complement strand
TATGTTCGACCAGGCCAAAAAACAGTCTCCCTGCATTATCTTCATCGATGAGATTGATGCGGTCGGCCGCCATCGTGGTGCCGGCGTAGGCGGGGGGCATGATGAGCGCGAACAGACCCTGAACCAGCTGCTCGTGGAAATGGACGGTTTTGAAGACAATGTCGGCGTTATTGTCATTGCCGCAACAAACCGTCCCGATGTGCTTGATCCTGCGCTGTTGCGTCCTGGCCGTTTCGACCGTCAGGTCGTGGTTGGTCTGCCCGATATTCGTGGACGTGAACATATCCTCAAGGTACATATGCGCAAGGTACCCATCTCCGATGGAGTAAAGGAATCTGTGCTTGCCAGGGCAACACCCGGCTTTTCAGGTGCAGACCTGGCCAACCTTGTGAATGAGGCGGCACTGTTTGCAGCACGCTCCGGGAAACAGCGCGTTACCATGGAGGAATTCGAAAAGGCCAAGGACAAGATCATGATGGGCGCCGAGCGCAAAAGCATGGTCATGTCGGACAAGGAAAAACTCAATACTGCTTATCATGAGGCAGGGCATGCGATTGTCGGTCGTCTGATGCCTGAACATGATCCTGTTTACAAAGTCAGCATCATTCCACGCGGACGTGCACTGGGTGTCACAATGTTCCTGCCCCTGGAAGATCGTTACAGCTACAGCAAGCAGAGCATTCTCAGCCAGATCTGCAGTCTGTATGGTGGCCGCATTGCCGAGGAAATGACCCTGGGTTCAGAGGGAGTGACTACGGGAGCTTCCAATGACATTCATCGAGCCACACAAATGGCACACAACATGGTCAAGAAATGGGGGCTTTCCGAGCGTCTTGGTCCCTTGCAGTATGACGACGATCAGGATGAGCTTTTTCTTGGCCGCGGTGGCATGGGTGGCGGTGGCAAAGTACTTTCTTCCGATACCACAAAAATGATTGATGAGGAAATCAGACTCATCATTGATACCTGCTACGGAAAAGCCAAAAAGATTCTTGAAGACAACCGGGACAAGCTCGAGGCAATGAAAGATGCATTGCTGGAATATGAAACCATTGATGCCGGGCAGATAGACGACATCATGTCCGGCAAGAAGCCCCGGGAGCCTGCTGACTGGCATGATGATGATTTCCGCTCCGGGAAAAATACCGGAGATGAAGATCCAGGAAAGGCAGATAGTGGTTCCGGGTCGCCCATCGGGGGGCCAGCCGGCGAGCACTAGGCACCGGGTGCGGTTTACCCCGGCTTTTCAGTGGAAACGTATCCTGGGGCGAATGTTCAAGGAATCATATGCAGGGGCGCATGTTTAGGGGCGCATGCCAGTGCGCCCGTTCTGGACCTTGAAAGGTAATTTGTACTGGAGCTCATTCGAGCTCCTTTTTATTTGCAGGCAGAAATTGAACCCAGTGCAAACACAATTCCATTTTGGCACCAGAGTGCTTGACCGCAGGGTGCCGCAGGTAATGGGGATTCTCAATATCACAGCCGATTCCTTCTCGGATGGTGGTGAACTGCTTGATGACGGCAAACCGCGTCTTGATCTGGTCCTGAAGCGGGCTGAAAGCATGATACAGGCCGGCGCCACAATTCTGGACATCGGTGCTGAATCCACCCGCCCGGGCGCAGTAGCAGTGCCTGAATCAGTTGAGGCCGACAGGGTGCTGGTAGTACTGGAAGCATTGTCCAGCCGTTTTGACACAATACTGTCAGTAGATACAAGTTCTCCGTCGCTGATGACACAGGCGGCCGCACTCGGTGCCGGTCTGATCAATGATGTGCGTGCACTGACGAGACCTGGCGCCTTGCAGGCAGCAACTGCAAGCGGACTTCCTGTATGTCTCATGCACATGCAGGGGCAACCGGCTGACATGCAGGAAAACCCGGTTTACCGGCAAGTTGTCGATGACATCATGGCTTACCTTTCTGCCCGTATTACAGCCTGTGAAAAGTCGGGACTATCTGCACAAAGACTGATTCTTGATCCGGGTTTCGGTTTTGGTAAAACTTTCGGAAACAATCTGGAGCTGCTGGACAGACTGGAAAATTTTTCTGTATTAAAGTTGCCCTTGCTGGTGGGTATGTCCCGCAAAAGAATGCTGGGCACAATAACCGGCAAGGATGAGCAAGAACGTCTCGCTGCCGGCATTGCTGCAGCGGTCATTGCTGTCATGAAAGGTGCCTGGATAGTACGCACCCATGATGTTGCGCCTACAGTAGACGCCTTGAAGGTTTGTCATGCTCTTTTGCAAAGAAGGGCTGAACCTGGAAAGGACAGGGGGTAGTTTGAAAAAATATTTTGGCACAGATGGCATCCGGGGAACGGTTGGCGATTACCCGATTACCCCTGATTTCATGCTGAAGCTTGGTTGGGCAACGGGAAAGGTGTTTGCCAAAAAAGGCAAGGGTAAAGTATTGATCGGCAAGGACACCCGTATATCGGGTTATATGTTCGAAGCTGCACTTGAGGCCGGACTTTCGTCGGCTGGTGTGGATATCAACATGCTTGGCCCCATGCCAACACCGGCAGTTGCATATCTGACCCGCACCTTCGGCGCCCAGGCTGGTATCGTGATCAGTGCCTCGCACAATCCACACCAGGACAATGGCATCAAGTTTTTTTCTTCCCAGGGAACCAAGCTGGACGATGAAATTGAAGCGGCTATTGAAGCGGCTCTGGAAGAAGATTTCGTTATCGTTCAGTCCAGTGAAATCGGCAAGGCTTCACGCATCAATGATGCTGCAGGCAGGTATATCGAATTCTGTAAAAGCACCTATAACAGCGAAAGAAAGCTGAGCGGGCTCCATGTGGTAATCGATTGTGCACACGGTGCCACCTATCACGTTGCGCCTAGCGTTTTCCAGGAGCTGGGCGCGAAGGTTACTGTTATCAACAACACACCCGATGGTCTCAATATCAATGACAGTTGCGGTTCCACACATCCGGACAGGTTGTGTCAGGAGGTAGTGAAGCAAAAGGCTGATCTTGGAATTGCCTTCGATGGTGATGGAGATCGTGTGTTGATGGTTGATCACACCGGCGCGCTGGTGGACGGGGATGAACTGCTTTTCATCATTGCCAGCCACAGGATTACTGACCCGGCTTCGGAAGGAGTGGTTGGCACACTCATGAGCAATTTCGGACTGGGCGTGGCGCTAAAGGAAAGAGGCATAGAGCTGGTTCGCGCCAAAGTGGGCGACCGTTATGTGATGACTGAACTGCTGGCTCGCAAATGGCGTTT
>JAURLQ010000163.1 GCA_030831125.1 Gammaproteobacteria bacterium | reverse complement strand
CTGTATGGTAATAGCTGAAATAGGCATCCAGATTCTGTGACTGCCAGGCATCCAGCCATTGGCTTACCACAGTTTCAAGTTCTCCCGGTGAGGGAGGGATATTCGTGGCAGTTACCTGAACTGGCGCTGCTGCGGGTGTGTTGTTTGTTGACAGAACCGGTTGCTCATCAACTTGTTCGTCAGGAGCTGTTTGCTCAGGTATTGCCTGGGTATCGGTTTCAGCCACAGGCTCAACCTGAGGTTCAGCAGATGCCAGCAATTCTGCAGGATCCGGCACCTGCAGCGTCTCCTCGGGGCTTGCCACTTGCGGTGCTGCTGTGTTTTCCACCGGTTGTTGCGGCACATTGATAACAGGAGTAGGGGCTGCCACTTCCGGGGCAGTTCCCGTGCCGCTGAAACTGTTTATAAGGGGGAGTACCTGTGGATAGAGCAGCCAGGCTGCTACTGCCAGCACACCTATAGCGGCCGCAGGTTTTGCCATGCCTGAGATGCGCGACAGAATGACGTTAATCCCGCTTTCTCCGTCATCCTCATCTTCCACTTCCACAGGGCCTGGTTTTTCGGAAACAGTACCTGGAGAGGCAGGCCCGGTTGTACTGACGGTTGCCGTTTCTTCTGTTGGTATGGCATTGATCAGCAGGGCAATAACACTGCCGGGCAGACCACCCGTTTCTGCCAGCAAATTGTCCAGTCTCTCGCCTTCCGGACGGGAGATCTTGAGTTTGCGGCTGAAAATGAGGTCCTGGCAGAATTGGGAAAGCTGATCCCTGGTCAGAGGCTGTAATTCATAACTGACGGTAATGTCGTCGGCCAGTGCCTGGTTTGCTTCCTGAGAAAGCAGGGTGTTGAGCTGGGGATCTCCACCCAGCACCACACTGACAAGGGATTTGTGGTTGTCCCGGATTTCGCGGAATTTTGTGATGGCATCAAGTTTTTCGCCATCCAGGCGGTGGGCTTCGTCAAAAATTACAATCAGGCTTTGCTGGTCACGCCCCCTGGAGAGGATATGCCGGCTGAGCGCTTTCCTGAAACTCGTGTCAGCCGAGAGGTTCAGTTCACGGGTAATAACGTCATGGATTTCCTGGACTGTGGAAGGGGAATTTTCAAAAAGAATGGCCTGCTGGTCTTCGTTGCCGAATTCACCCCGCAATTCCCTCAATAGACTGGACTTGCCGGTACCTTCAATACCGGTAACTTTGACCACACCATCACTGATCGACAGGATCAGGACGATCCCGCTGATGACTTCGTGATAGGGCCCCATATTGAGGTAAAGTTTGTTCTGTGTACTCATCTGAACAATGACACTTTAAAAGTGCTTATTAATCAGTGGTTAATAATATCTTATTTAAGTAAAATCGCAAGATATTGCTGCAGGTGGTTGAAATTACAGACAAAACCGGGCCCCGGTTGCCCGGTACAGCAGGGGGAATCCTGAGAAGATCTACTTGTCGAAACTGACCAGGGTGAAGGTCAGCGAAGGCTGGTCGGTTAGCTGCAACACCACATTGGTGACCACATTGCTGCCAACGCCCACAGAGGGAATCGTGAGCTGTCCGGTAGAGGCTGAAAAACCGGCAAATTCAGCCGGCGCTTCAGTCAGGGCAGACAGCTTGCTTTTGTCCACGGTGAACACGAGAACAGGTTGTGAAGACTGCAGGTCGAGACGGGCGGAATAGAAGGTTCCCTGTACCTGAACCGGAAATGTCAGGTAGGTGCCACAGAACTCGGTCAGGGCCTCTGTCGTACTGTCCTTGCTGCAGTGGTAAGGGTTTACGATGGGCAGCGTGTTTGTGGTGTAGGCTCTGTTGATGATGACGAATTCGTCCAGAGCCACATTGGTGGCACCTTCAGGTGATGTCACTGGTGTTGCACCAAAAGAGGAATTTCCGAGGGCTGAGGAAAGGTTTACACGTCTCAATGCATTAATGCTGTCGACAACATCCATCCCGAGCACCACTTCGGCAAAAACGGTAAAACCGCCGTTCTGGTTATCCAGATTGGCACTGTTGTTGGCAGTATTGACGAACCACTGACTGGTAGCGCTGTTCGGGTCGCTCCCCAGTTTGGCCATGGCGACTGTCCCGCGCAGATTGGAACGGGAGAATTCATTGATCACTGCCGGATCAGTTGGCACGAAGCCGAATACGCCATTGATGAGGGTAAACCCCCCTCCCTGAATGACAAAATTCGGTTCACTTCTGTGTATCAGGGAATTGTTGAAGTCACCGTCTTCCACATAATTGAGGAAGTTGGCCACTGTCTGTGGTGCAGTATCCGGGAAAAGTTCCATACAGAAATCACCCTGATTGCTTTCCATGCACACGTATTCCTGGGCGCTGGTATAGACAGAAACAGAACATGACAGCCACAGGAGTAGCAGATGACGAAATTTGAGCATGGAAATTACCGGGTCTGGAAATGACGAAACAACAAGGGTAACACAGCAGTACAGGGTGAAAAAAACGGAAGGCTCAGCCTCCCGTTTTCCGGTTTACAGTCGATAGACAGATTTTATTCGCCATCATTGAAGCAGTAGGCGCAGATCTTGTTACCGTCCGGATCACGAAGATAGGCAGCATAGGCAGTAGGGGTAAAGGTACGTGGGCCGGGAGCGCCTTCATCAGCCCCCCCATTGGCCAGGCCTGCAGCGTGGAACTGGCGGACTGCTTCGCGACTCGGTGCAGCAAAGCCCAGTGTGCCGCCATTGGCAAAAGTGGCTGGTTGTCCATTGGCAGGGCTGAGAATCACGAATTCAGGGGCCTCTGCACCATACAGGGTGGCCTTGTCACCCAATGGCCCCATGTTTTTGACACCAAGGGGAGAAAGGGTTGCATCATAGAATTTGCCGGCCTTTGCCAGATCATTGGTGCCAAGACAGACATGCGTGAAGATTGCCATAATAATTTCCTTAGTCAGAATACAAGCCCGGAGACCCCGGGTGGCGCTGGATTATAAGGGGGCTATGGAAGCAGATGAAAGCCACAATTATCCAAAGCATCAGTAACAGTTTTCCAGTACCCGAAATACAATCCAGACCAGAGGACTGTGCAACATGAACAAAAGAGAATTTCTTGCAGCAGGAGCCGGGTTGGCAATTTCCTCCCTTGTGCCGGAAACCCGCGGTGCCGTCGAGGACAATATCCTTACAAGGGAGCAGTATCAGCATTATCTGGATCTTTTCAATGCCAATGACCCCCGGTTTATCGAGTACTACCATCCCGATGTGGTGCTGGAGCTGAGGGATTCAGAAATACGTGGAGATACGGGCATCCGTGAGTTCTATGCAAACGTGAAGCAGTACATAAAGGAGCAGGTCGACTGCACTCTGTATGTGGCAGATGAGCATACAGTGGCTGTTGAAATCCCCACCAGATTCGAATGCATCGCTGATTGGGAAGATTCATTCTGGGGAGTTCCACTGAAAAAAGGTCAGGTCATGCGCATTATCACTTTCGGGTTCTATGAAGTGGAAAACAGGAAGTTCAAACATATCAAGGCAGCGCGTTACAAGGTGCTGCACGACTGGAGAATGGAAACGCCGGCCTGAATTGCAAGCCAATCAGATTCCGGAGCTGTGAATGATCAGGTCCATTGCGGGGTCATGCACAGTTGTCTGGATTTCCATGAGACCAAGCACGGTGTGGAAGTAATTGTCATGCGAAATGGCATCAACTGCTCTTGATGCCATCGTTTGAGTGTCGGCGGCATAGTTTGCGCCGAGCCAGAGCAGGGAGGCAGGATTTTTCTGCACGTGTGGTGCCAGCATCCAGGGCAAGCCATGCAGATAAAGTCCGTTTTCTCCCAGTGATTCGCCATGGTCTGCCATGTAATACATGGCTGTTTCAAAGCTTGCATCATACCTGGTCAGGAAATCGATCACTGACGCAAGAAAGTAGTCGGTGTACAGAATGGCATTGTCATAGGCGTTTTCAATTTCCTCTGTAGAACAATCAGACAGTTCGCTGCTGTGGCAGGCAGGTACAAAGCGCTCGAACTCCTGAGGATACCTTCTGTAGTAGGCTGGGCCATGATTGCCCATCTGGTGCAAAACGATGGTCAGGTCGCCTTCGGGGTGATGCGCTATCCATGTGTCCAGCCCGGAGAGCATGCCGATATCCCGGCACTCCTCATCGCATACAGGGTTGGAGTCGGGGCTGTGGAAGCTTTCATATTCCACGAAATCGGCTACACCCTTGGAGTCTGAATTGTTGTCTCGCCACAGCACATCCACACCTGCGTGGACAAGCACATCCAGCAGGTTCTCACTTGTATCAGCCATATCAAGGTCGAATGTGTCTCTGTTCTGTAACGAGAACATGCATGGCAGGGAATAAGCTGTGGCAGTGCCACATGACAGCACATTGCTATAGCTGATCAGATTTTTACCGGAAAGCAGAGGGTTGGTATTTTTGCCATAACCATTGATGGAAAAGTGGTCTGCTCTTGCGGCTTCACCGACAACCAGGATTATCAATTCCCTGTCTTTGTCCTCTGGCGGGATCTGTGCATCTGATCCAACGACCTGCCTGGGTCCATCGTATTGTTCGTCAAGTTCCATTTCCAGCAACTTGCCAATTGAATAGATGAAAGTGGCGGGGTTGGCGTAATAACGCAGCAATTTGTGTTCCCTGAAAAAGCCCGAGTACTGATCTGTAAAAGGCAGCATGGACAACAGCATCAGTGAGAAGGCAGCAGCGAGTAATTTGATTCGTTGCCAGATCTCAGTAGTGAAGGTGCGACATTTGATGGGTGTTTTCCAGATAAGCAAAGCCGGTAATACGCCCAGCAGCAGCAACTGGACCAGCATTCTGATACTGAGAAGATCCAGCACCTCCCGCTGATCAGTGGCAACAATGTTGGTAATCATGGTGGTATCAACCACTATGTTGAACTGAGCCATGTAGTAATTGGCCATTGAGGCGCACAGCACCACTGCAATGAGTACCGGTTTGGTCAGCCAGCGAAAACAAAGCAGTCCCAGCACCAGAACGGTAACGGCATACAGGAACAAAGCCAGGCTGCTGACAAACACCAGTCCGGAATAATCATGGCCATATACAGCGAGGCTGTTCTGGAAAAATGTCCTGTTATAGATCAGGACAAACAACAGCGCCGTAAAAAGGATCAGTTTGCTTATGCTGACAGTCGGAATAGTGGGAAGTGCACGCATGACAGGTATCCAATACGGGATGATCTGCAGCATTCTGTTCCCTGGCCCTTAAGACATCCTTAAGAAACAGGGCACACAATTGCTTCATGCGTGAACGACTGCTCTCTCATCCCCTGCTGTTGTCCCATCTGCTTATGCCATTTACAGCATTCCTGATTGTTGCTGTATTTCTGGAATATTCTTGTGTGGATATCTGGCTTGCCGACAGCATCTACCGTTGGTCAGGTAACACCTGGCGTTATCGGGATGCATGGCTTACAGCAGTGCTGATTCATGAAGGCGGGCGTGATCTGGTTGGCATCGCAGCTGCTGCACTATTGGTCATGACGATGCTGAGCCTGTCTTTTTCACGGCTTGAACCCTGGCGTCGCATACTGGTTTTTCTTGTTGTATCAACCCTTGGCTGTGGTTTGCTGATCAATATTCTCAAGTCCCTGACTCATGTTGATTGTCCCTGGGATATTCTCCGATACGGTGGCTCTCACCCGTATGTGCGGAATTTTCATCCATTGCCTGCATTCATGGAGGCGGGAGCCTGTTTCCCGGCAGGACATGCCAGTGCAGCCTATAGCTGGTTCGGTCTGTATTACGCAGCAAGGATTCTCAACCCCTGTTTGCGATTGATT
>JAURLQ010000162.1 GCA_030831125.1 Gammaproteobacteria bacterium | reverse complement strand
TGTGTACTGCCGGTCAGCCTTGGTGAGGTGTCTATATCAAGGCCATCCAGATTTACTGCACCCGGATTCAGGTTGCCTTCATAGGTATGGTGGGCATAGGAGAACGCAGCTGCAAGACTCAGGTTGTCCGACAGGGCAATTGCAGTATTGAACTCCAGTCCTCTATGACGGGTTTCAGCACCACTGACATTGTTGCGGTCGCTGTCCTGGAAAATCACATTTTCCTTGGCCATGTAATAGGCAGAAAGACTGTAGCTGGTCCGCGCACGCGTGGCCCTGTATCCGACTTCAAAACTTCTTGCTTCTTCAGAGTCGAGATCAACAACGCTCTGGTTATTCTGCAGGCGATACATCTCGTTGGTTTCGGGTGCCCTGAAGGCGCGAGCCACATTGACATAAATCTGCTGGGTATCGTCGAAATCATGAATCCAGCCCAGCTGTGCAGATACATTACTGAAATCATCGCTCCTGTCTGCCGGCCGGTTGAATCTACAGCCACCAAAACCGCATGCAATGCCATTGTCGCGCGTACGACCGTTGATCATCAGATTGTCGTATTCGTATTCACGATACTCGTAACGTACTCCCAGACTGAGACTGTTCTGGTCACTCATCTCCAACCTCCCGTGTACATAGGGAGAAATCATGGTTGCATCAACTTCGAAATCATAATGTTTGCCAACAGGTATCGTACCGACCAGAAAAGCACTGCCTACCGTTGGTGAGTCCTGGGTTTCCTTCAGGTACCCTTCGGTGGTTTCCATATCCAGACCTGCCTGCCAGTGGAAAATCCCCGATGAGGCATTGATGAACATTGCCTGAAATCCGAGGGAGGTCTGACCATTTTCCTCAAGGGGCGTGCCTGGCAGAAAATGCTGCAGAAAAACCATTTCGGTATCACGCGCATAAGGGGTCAGGGACCAGGTGCCATTATCGGTTTCCCACTCAAAACGTGAACTGAGACGCCATGAGCTGGCATCACGAAAAGATTCCGGGTTCGGATTGACCCTTTTCAGGTCATCGTCCTTGTAGGCATCAGGCCCCTGAATGAAACCGGCTGTTTCCTGATTGATGTTTGTGGCATGAAAGCTGGTTGTTATCGAGAAATTGTCCGCGTTATACAGGTGCTGCAGGCTCAATTTCTGTTGGTCAAAACCGGAATCATGCTTGTACCCGCTATCCGAGTTGCCATTGAAACTGGCCCGGTACCCATGTGCACCATTGGTTGCGCTGACCGTACCACGAACCCGGTTGTAGGCATGCGGACCGAGCTCGTAGGAGAAATCACTCATCAGTGCTTCTGAAACAGGATCGCTGATCACATTGATGGCACCGTGCAGGGCATTGGCACCGTAAAGTATGCTGCCCGGCCCCCTAATGACTTCAATGTTGCCCGCCTGTTCCGTATTGGCTTCGAAAAGCTGGTTCACATTGCAGAAACCAGGTGCTCGGAGGGGAATTCCATCAAGCGAGGTCTGGAAAGCACCACAGCTGCCAGCGCCTGTCAGTACAGGAGAACGTATTGCTATCAGACTTTCCTGGCCATTCCCCCTGCTGATCCAGGTTCCCGGCACACGCGCAAGAATCTCATTGATATGGGTATGTCTTACAGTCTCAAGGGAATCGGCACCAACGGCAAAAATACTGGCCGGCACATCCCTCAGTGTGGTTTCGTAACGATCTGCAGTCACCACAATGGATTCAAGTGTATTTTGCTGGGCCAATGCCTGTGCCGAAGCGACGGCAGCAATTGCCAGTGAGAGCCCTCGTAACCTGTAATTCCGTCTGACTGTTTTCATGGAATTTCCTGCCCCCGCCCTGTTGATACAACGTATATCAGAAGATAACGCTGGTATTTACGCTGTCTTTCCGGAAAAGGCGGCTAAAGTAAAGCACTAACAGTTAACATGCAAGGGCTGCTCCGATGCCGTTTGTATGGGAAAATCATTCTCCAAAGCAGCCTGCCGGCCAACGGTCAAAAACAGATGAATCCTTTTGTATTGCAGAAAGAAAACCTCGATTTCCAGCTCAAGGAAATTGCCGGTCTCCCACTGCTGCTGGAAAGGCAGCGTTTCGCGCATCTGGATGACCAGACCATAGAGCTGATTCTGCTGCAGGCAGTGCGGCTGGCCGGGGAAAAACTTGGCCCCCTGGCTGTCTCTGCAGATGCACAGGGATGCTCGCTGGATGAACAAGGGGTGCATTTGCCTTCAGGAACCACGGAAATATGGTCAGACTGGTGCGCACTCGGATTTCCCATGCTTGCAGTTGCAACTGAAGAGGACGGCATGGATCTGCCTCTGAGTGTGCAATGTGCCGTCCAGGAAATCTGTGATGCTGCCAATATGGCCTTCGGTATGCTTGCCATAAATCAGCGTTGTGCGATGGATGCGCTTCGCAGCGCCACATTGACCGATGCATCCAGAACGCAGTTGGACCAGTGGTTACCCCGACTGGGAAGTGGCGAAATTACCAGCACCATAGCAATAAGTGAGCCGCAGGCTGGCTCTGATGTAGGACGCATACTGACTGCAGCCATCCCCAGGGATGACGGCAGCTGGAGACTGAATGGCAGCAAAATCTGGATTTCCTATGGTGACCATGACGCCACAGCCCAGATAATCCATTTGATACTGGCAAGAGTGCCCGGCGGGGAAAGCGGTACAAGAGGGCTGGGGCTTTTTGCCGTACCCAAACTCCTTGCCGAGGACTCCGCGCAAACAAACGGGATCACAGTACTCAGACTTGAAGAAAAAATGGGACTGCATGCATCACCAACCTGCGTGCTTGATATCAAGGATGCGAAGGGATGGCTTGTTGGTGAACCCGGGAAGGGTTTGCAGGCACTTTTTGTAATGATGAACGGAATGCGTCTTGCCGTGTCTGTGCAGGGCGCAGCCATAGCGAATGCAGCCAGCCTTCATGCACTTGCCTATGCCAATGAAAGACCACAGGGAGGTAGCCACAAACAAGCGCCTGTAATGATAAATGAACATGCCGATGTGCGGCGCATGCTGCTAGAAATGATTGCAGAAAGTGAGTTGGCACGGGCACTGTCATTGCGAACTGCCCGTTATCTGGATCTGGCATCAACCAGCAGCGGACATGAAGCTGCACAGCACCTTGCAGTTGCCGAGCTACTGTTACCACTGGCAAAGACATTGGGTGCAGAAACTGGCTTCAGGGTTGCCAGCCTGGGGATCCAGGTCATGGGCGGTTACGGTTATACGCGGGATTATCCGCTGGAACGAATGGCAAGAGACATTCGGGTGTCAGCAATTTATGAAGGCACCAGTGGTATCCAGGCACTGGACTTCCTCAGACGCAAGATCCTGAAAGATGACGCGGCAACCCTTGATCTCCTGATTTCTTCAATGGAAGTGGATCTGGGATCGGGTAAATCTCCCTTTGCCTCCCTGTTCACCGAGCTGCGGCAAATCCATGCCTCAACACTTGGCAAGTTCAGTGAGGGGCAGGCAGACAATGAGGGAGCTTACGCCTTTATGCAACTGTCCGGCCTGCTTGTCCATTGCTGGAATGGCCATGTGCTGTTTTCAAGGGCAGACAGAAACAAAGCTGCAGAGGCAAGAATAGTGGCTGCATTGCAATACTTTGCCGGCACCCTGCTGCAAAAGGCACGTTTATGGCAGCAAGCCAGCCTGGACCGCCTCCCGGACTGTAATTTCAGTATTTGATGGCAGGGTCTGAGCTGCCCCGGACCGGCCGGCCCCCTTTATTCCAGGCCGGAAAAATCGATTTGATCTTGTCGGGGCTATCCGATAATTTTAGGCGAAGCTGATCAGGGCCCTGCCACTGTCAAGAGTCAATACAGCCAGCAAAACACAATAACAAAAGCAACCGGAGTTCCTCATGCAAGAATATCAATTGTTTATCGACAACGAGTACACCTCATCCGCGACCGGTGAATACAGCAATGACATGAATCCGGCAACCAATGAGGTTTATGCCAAGGTCCAGAATGCCGGTCAGGCTGATGTGGAAAAAATTCTGGCCTCCTCATCCAAGGCTTTCGAAACCTGGAAGGATGTCGGCCCGTCTGCCCGTGAAAAACTGATGCTCAATGCCGCCGATCTGATGGAGCAGCGTGGCAAAGAACTGGCTGAAGTACTGATTGAAGAAGCCGGCTCCACGCTTCTCAAGGCAGGCTATGAAACCCACCACACACCCAATTACCTGCGTTCAATGGCAGGTGAGTGCCGTAGGGTCAAGGGAGAAACCTATCTCTCCGATTATCCCGGCGTGAAGTCCTACTGCATCCGTCGACCTCTCGGGATTGTGCTCGCTATCGCACCTTTCAATTTCCCGCTTTTACTGGGCATTCGTAAAATCGGCTTTGCACTGGCTGCGGGCAATACTGTCATTCTGAAACCATCAGAAATGACACCGGTAATTGGTCTCAAACTGGGTGAACTGTTCCGGGATGCCGGTTTCCCACCGGGGGTTGTCAACGTGGTCCCGGCCGTTGGTGCTGAACTCGGTGATGGCCTGATTACCGACAAGCGCGTCCGTTTCGTTACCTTTACCGGCTCCAGCAAAGTCGGCTGGCAGGTTGGGGCAAAAGCTGCTGCTGCTGGTAAACGTTTCGCACTGGAACTTGGTGGCAAGAACCCCATTATCGTACTGAATGATGCCGACATCGACTATGCGGTCAATTCCGCAACCTTCAGTAACTTCATGCATCAGGGGCAGATATGCATGACAGGGTCACGCGTTATCGTCGAAGCTGGTATCTATGATGAGTTCTGCGAAAAATTCAGTGCCAAGGTTGCCGGCCTGAAATACGGCGCCAATCCACGCGAGCCCGGACTGGTTGTGGGCCCTCTTATCAGACCCACCCAGGCACCATTCATCAAGGATCAGGTGGACAAGGCAGTTGCCCAGGGCGCTCGCCTGCTGACTGGTGGCAATTACACTGACAACGTTTTCCAACCCACTGCCGTGGCAGATGTCACTCGGGAAATGAGTATATTCAGAACTGAATGTTTCGGTCCTGTGGCTTCAGTCATCAAGGCTGATGATCATCTTCACGCCTTGTCACTGGCCAATGATTCCGATTACGGTTTGTCTTCTGCCGTCATTACCAATGATCTGCAGAAAGCCATTGCCTTGTCTGAAGGGCTCGAATCAGGCGCTGTGCATATCAACGGACCCAGCGTACGCGACGAACCTGTTATTCCTTTCGGCGGTGTCAAACAGAGCGGCTTTGGTCGGGAAGGCGGACACTTCTCAATGGATGAACTGACTGAACTCAAGTGGGTAACAATCCAGACCGGCCAGAACAAGTACCCGTTCTGATCCTATGCAGTTCCGGGCCATATATTGGTCCGCGCAAAAGGGCAGCTACGGCTGCCCTTTTCTATTTCTGTTCTTTGTGTATGTCCTGCATGAGTTTGAGCAGAGCTTTCTGCAGGCTTTTTGGCAGGCGCCGGTATGTTGCCAGCATCCTGAATTCCTCTCCTGAAATGCTCAATGATTCCTGTGTTGAACTGTAGGCTTTTCCCTTGTCGGCTATATCAACAGGATTCGGGCGCATGGGCAATTCATTGTCCAGCAGCCAGGCTCTGCGAACCCCAAGCAGATTCGCCAACTTGACTGCACGCACCTGGGTCGGGAAGGCATCGCCGGACAACCATTTACGCACAGCTGATGCACTTACACCGAACAGGGCTGCAAGTTCCTTGAGCTGACTGTTGCCGTATCCGGCTTCATCAATGGCCAATTGCAGTCTGTTGGCAAATCCTTCTCTTACTGTCTCTGTCACACTTTCACCCGACCTCAGTCCTGAGTCAGGTAAATAGTGGTTTATCAACAACAAACTATCAGTATTGCGGCAAATAACTTTTGGTTTTTATCCACAATACCTGCAAGAAATTCATGCTGCGAAAGATGTATGCAATAGCAGATGCAATTTGGACACCCGGATCACTGCAATTGACAGAGCGACAGGGCAATTGACAGTACACCCACACACGGAGGTATATCAGGCCGAAGCAGGGGGAGTCAGGGGAGGAGCGGGAGCGAGCGAGCTGAGCTCACCCTGGCAGGCCGGGAGCCACTGACCCGGGAATGGGTGTCCTCCTTGATACTCTTCTGCTCACCGGTCTCTTCCCGGGACACCCGATTGAACCGATTTGAAAACGAGTACCACGGTGTGCCAGTTCGCTCGCTCCCGCTCCTCACCTGGCACACCCTGTTACTCTGTCAATTTCAGCGGTCCGGGTGCCCCTCGTGAATCCGTGGGCGTCCAGTCATATGGCAAAGCCGAATGTCGTTCAGACAGTCAGTTTGAATACATGCTCTGCAACACCCTGATAGAACTTGCGCTTGAGTTCATCAGACATATCCATGTTGTCCAGATCTGCCACTTCACTCGGCGTATACTGATACGGGTAGTCCATGGCATACATGATGCGGTCTTCACCAATAACCTGCTGCGCAAACTTGATAGCCGGCTCCCAGGCCATGCCACTGTTGGTGATATAGACATTTTCCCTGAGATACTCGCTTACCTTCTTTTGCAGGGGTTTCATACACTCGTACCTGCCAGCCCTGACACCCGCTGCATGCATGTAATCAAGCCGGTACATCCAGTAAGGCAGTGCTTCTCCCATATGCCCCACAATGATCCGGAGTTTCGGGAAACGATCGAAGGCCCCTGAAGTGATGATGCGCAGCAGGTGCATACCGGTTTCTACGCCAAAGCCGAAAATCGCACCATCCAGCCCGGCCTCAAGCATAGGGCCTATCATGTTCTTTGGGGGGGTATACGGATGCAGGTAAATCGGCATATCCATGGCTTCAGCCGCTTCGAAGATGGGCCAGAACTTCTTGTCGGACAGATACTCACCATGTGTATGGGAATTGTTGATAATGCCCTTGAAACCCAGTTTTACACATCTTTCCAGTTCTTGCGCAGCCAGGTCCGGTGCCTGAGGGGCAATGGCGCAGAGCCCACTGAATCGTGTCGGATGTCTGGTAATTGCATCATGCAGCATGTCGTTGCTGTCCTGGGCCAGTGAAACTGCAGTTTCCCTGTCAAAAACCTGAACGCCCGGTGAAGTCAGTGAAATGATCTGGTGATCAATACCTGCTGCATCCATGTCTGCTATACGGATGGCATCAAGATCAGCCAGCTTTTCCCTGATGGCCGCCGGTCTTGGCGCCATGGACGTCAGGTAGAAACCCCACAGACTGTCAAAACCAGGATCATCCAGTTTTCTGCTTTCATAGAGGTCCAGATACATTTTCAGCATCTGTGGTGGCGCAAAGGCCTCCTCAGTAGCTATGCGTCTGTAGGCCGGTGTGGGGTTGATTTGTACTGTTTCTGTCATGGGACACTACCTGTGAAAGTCATTTATCATTTTATGGCCGGGAGTAAATCAGGATTGCTGCTGCTTCTCAACACCATTGCACCAGCAGTTGATAATGCAACATACAGGTAATATCCCCAAAGCAGATCACTGGATTTACACCGCCTGTTTGGGGATGATAACGCCCCTTTGAAACAGGCAGGAGACAGGACCGTGACCGAGTCGAACACCATATACCCACCACTGCAGTTGTTTATCGACGGTGAATGGATATCCAGAGGCTCCCGCAATTGCGAGCCCGTACTCAATCCTGCTACCGGGGAAGTGCTTGGTGAGCTGCCCCATGCAACCAGAGAAGACCTTGACCGGGCACTGGCATCCTCAGTAAAAGGCTTCAAGACCTGGCGCGCCTTACTGCCGGAAAAAAGAAGCGAAATACTGCGTCAGGCAGCAGCCCTGATGAAAGCACGCGGAGACCAGATCACCACTGTAGCCAGCATGGAATCAGGCAAGCCCCTGCAACAATCGAGAATTGAGCTGCATATGTCCACCGAAGTACTCGAGTGGTACGCCGAAGAAGGTCGCCGCGCCTACGGTCGGGTTCTACCCCAGCGTCAGGCAGGCACAAGAATGCTGGTAGTGAAAGAGCCTGTAGGGCCGGTAGCCGCCTTTACCCCCTGGAATTTTCCCCAGGGCAATCCGGCCCGCAAACTGGGCGCTGCCCTGGGGGCAGGATGTTCCTGCATCATCAAACCTGCAGAAGATACACCTGCAACCGCATTGCTGATGGCCCGCTGCCTGCAGGAAGCCGGTGTGCCCGATGGGGCTGTCAACATGGTTTTTGGTGTACCGTCAGAAGTCTGCCCCTATATCCTGCGCTCAGGTGTGGTTCGAAAAATGACATTCACCGGCTCTATACCTGTTGGTAAGGAGCTGATGAAAATCGCGGCTGAACGAATGATACGCACCACCATGGAACTGGGTGGTCATGCACCTGTACTGGTTTTTGAAGATGCCGATATCGAATCAACACTGGACCAGTGCGTGGCAGCCAAGTTCCGCAATGGTGGCCAGGTATGTGTCTCCCCCACTCGATACTATGTGCATGAATCCATTTACGAAAAATTTGTTGCAGGCTTTACTGCCAGGGTCGGCCGCCTGAAAGTTGGCAACCCTCTGAATACAGACAAGCAGATGGGCCCGATGATTCATGCTCGCAGGAGAGAAGCCATCGCGGCTCTTGTGCAGGATGCCGTGGATCACGGCGCAACGCTCAATACGGGAGGATCGCCAATAGATGGCCCGGGTTTCTTCTATCAACCTACCGTACTTTCCAGCATTCCACTATCCGCCCGCATCATGAATGAAGAGCCCTTCGGCCCGGTAGCATTGATCAACCCGTTTTCGGAATTTGAAGAAGTCATGGCTCTGGCAAACAGGCTGCCATACGGACTTGCCGGATTTGCGTTCACTGATTCAGCCAAACGTGTAAAACTGATCGGTGAGCAGCTTGAAGTCGGCATGATTGGTATCAATACTTTTGCGATTTCCGTTCCTGAATCTCCATTCGGTGGTATCAAGGAAAGCGGACATGGCAGCGAAGAAGGTATAGAAGGCCTGGAAGCTTGCCTGATTACCAAATTCATCAGCGAAGCCTGAATTCACTGGAACTACAAAGGAATCATCCCATGCAATTTGTCATTACAGCTCTGGATTACACAGACGAAGAAGCACTGAGCAGACGCCTGGCCAACAGGGAAGCCCATCTTGCCGGCGCCAAGGCTCTGGTAGCGGCAGGAAAGATTATCAGCGGAGGCGCGATCATGAGTGACGAGGGGCGTATGCTGGGGTCGACGCTGCATGTGGATTTTCCCGACCGTGCCAGTCTTGATGCACACCTGGCGCAGGATCCCTATGTTACAGGCAAGGTATGGGAAAAAATTGAAATCAGACCTGCAGCATTTCTGCCGGTGCGAGAATTGCTGTCAGGAAAATGAACACGAATGCCCGGGCCGCGGTTATTGTGCTTTCATTTATCCTTTTTAGGAGTGGCTTTATTCAAAAGTGACCCCTGCGGGTGACTGCCTCGCTTGAGTTCATGCGCAAAGCCGCCAAGGCTGTAGTCTGGCAGTACAAGTTCGCCTGCTATGTACTTGTGCACAATGCTCGCAATCATTGATTTGATAGGAACACCTTCCCGGAGGGAAAGTTTCTGCAATTCGGACAGATCAGCATCAGAAAGCCTGATGTTGACATGGTTGCCACGACGTATGTTCTCTTCCTGGTCTTGTGCTCTTCTGTGGATTGCACCCAGACTCTCTGCCAACTCTTCCTTGTTGTATTCAGGCTGCTTTTCATACAAACCGGCTTCGAAACCGGGTATGAGCGGTCTTTTTTCGAATAATTTCTTCTTTTTGTTCATCTGTAATACCAGCATCAGGCCCTGTTGCTATACGGATGGCCTTGCAGCGGCCCTGCATTCCTGAATGGTTTCTACAATTTCAGGTGCCATATTGACAGTTCTTGATGGGGATTGTGCACCCAATTGCGTTAAATTTCTGCCATATGCGACTTTCGTCACACCAAATCAGTCGTGCTTGTCCACGACACGCTCAAATTCAGCTTTCTGCTCACGGGTTGCCTCTTTCTGGTAAAGGCCCTTCCATTTGTCATAAGGCATGCCATAGACCAGCTCCCGTGCCTCCTCATAGCTGATGTCCTGACCTCTGGAACCGGCTTCCGCAGCATACCATTTGGATAAGCAATTCCTGCAGAAGCCTGCCAGATTCATCAGATCAATATTCTGGACGTCATTCCTGCTGTCCAGATGAGCCAACAGTTTTCTGAACACTGCCGCTTCTATTTCGGTTCTGTCGCTCATGCTTTTCTCACCTTCTTTTACAGATCCAGATCAAAGTTCCAGCACCCTGTTTTCAATTACCTGCACTGGACACACAATTTTCCTATCCACCTGCCAGCTTGGCTTTATAGCCCTGATCCTGCAGGAATTTGAGCAGTTTGTCACGGTGGTCACCCTGGATTTCGATAACCCCGTTCTTGATGGTGCCGCCGGTACCGCAGTGTGCCTTGAGGCTGGCAGCCAATTTTTTCAGGCCAGATTCATCCAGAGGCAGGCCGGTGACAAGAGACACCCCCTTGCCTTTTCTGCCCTTGGTTTCACGCGCAATCCTGACTATGCCATCTCCCTTGACTATCGATTTTTCTATGGCATTGCACTGGCATAATGATACCGCCTGCCGACATTGGGGACACATGCGCCCCTGATCGGTTGAATAGACAATTGAAGAACGCGACATTGCTGACTCCGACATACCCAAGCCTGATTATCCCATGGTCTTGCTACAGGATTAACAGCAAATGTATGCCAGAACAGCCTGATCTGTGGCCTTTTCCGGCATTTTTCCATAGTTGCGGTATACTCGCCCGCTCAGAACAGGGTTCATTGATCCATAGGCGCCCGTTGCCAGATAACAAATGAAACAGATTTTAAACTTCATCATATGGCCCGCACTGGCCGGTCTGGTTTTTGCAGTTACATTGCTGCAGACACCCCGGCTCATTGATCATGTGCCCGCACTGAAAGTCTATTTTCCACAACAGGTAGTTGAGCAGGCCCCGGATACCACTGCACGCATCTCATTCAACAGCGCAATTCGCTCAGCTGCACCAGCAGTTGTCAGCATCAACTCCCGTCAGACAGTAGTACGCCCCGAGAACAGGATCTTTTTCACGCCTCGCGGCTTCCAGAGAGGCCGGGTAGACGTTCCGGTGGAGGACAACAGTCTTGGCTCAGGTGTCATCATCAGCCCAGACGGCTATATCGTTACCAGTTACCATGTCATTTTCAGCGATGAAATCCCCATTGAAAACAGTTCAGATATCAGCATCAGCCTCAATGACGGACGTGAACTGAAAGCGCGACTGCTGGAAATCAATGAAGCGGATGACCTCGCCCTGCTGAAGATTGACGCAGACAATCTGCCCTACATGAAACAGGCCAATACAGGCAATCTCATGGCGGGAGATGTGGTGCTGGCGATAGGCAACCCCCGCAATATAGGCCAATCAGTTACCCAGGGCATCATCAGTGCCTTGTGGCGCAGGGGCGACAGCTTTGTTATCCAGACAGATGCGGCCATCAATCCGGGAAATTCCGGTGGTGCATTGATCGACATTGATGGCAACCTGATAGGCATCAATTCAATTATCGTCTCCGAATCTGGCGGATCTGAAGGCATCAGCTTTGCCATACCTGCAGACAAGGCTCTGTCATTGTTGCGCGAATATACGCCGAGCGGTTATCTGGGTGTGGAAAGTGAAGCGATAACCCTGATCCGCGGAAGAGATGAATACAACTCGGATGTGCAAGGCTTCAAAGTCAATGATGTTTTCAGCAGCAGCCCTGCAGAAAAGGCCGGGATCCGTATTGGCGATATCATTACTGGTGTCAACGACACCAAACTCAGCATCCAGAACGCTGAAGACCAGGCAGAAGCCTACCAGGTGATTAGCGCCATCAGTAATCTCCCCCCGGGAGAGCTGATCATGCTCGAGCTTTATCGCGATGGCGAAACCATGAATTTGCCAGTAGTACTGGGGGTTGGCGAACCCAAGGTTTTCAGTGTGTTTGAAGAATCGACCGGCAGTGCCCAATAACCCCTCTGAAGTTTCGCGATAAAATCCCTATTGTGGTGATTAACCGCAAACCAGAAGGCTGAACTATTCTTCTGTCCAGTGCGGATCACGCAGCTCTGCAGCTCTGGCATGCGCAGTCAGACCCTCTGCCCTTGCCAGTATCGAAGTGGTCCTGGCCAGTCTTTCTGCCGAATCAGCACTGCAGTAAATAACCGAAGAGCGCTTCTGGAAATCGTAGACACCAAGTGCTGATGAGAAGCGGGCCGTGCCGGAGGTTGGCAGTACATGACTTGGACCTGCACAATAGTCACCAAGCGCTTCCGAAGTATATCTGCCCATGAAAATGGCACCCGCATTGCGGATCAGTGGCAGGAGCGCATCAGGGTCGGCAACAGAAAGCTCTACATGCTCAGGTGCAACAAGATTACAGACTTCTGCAGCTTGCTCAAGGTTCGCTACACTGATCAGCAGCCCCCGCTTCTCCAGTGAAGTACGGATAATGTCCTGACGCTCCATTTGTGGCAGCAGTCGCAAGATACTCTTTTGTACACTGGCAATGAAATCCCGGTCAGGACTGACCAGTATGGACTGCGCATCTTCATCATGTTCAGCCTGTGAAAACAGGTCCATGGCTATCCAGTCAGGGTTCGTCCTGCCATCACAGATCACCAGTATTTCAGATGGTCCGGCAACCATGTCTATGCCGACCTGACCGAATACTGCCCGCTTGGCTGTTGCCACATAGATATTGCCGGGACCAACGATCTTGTCCACTTTGGGTACTGTCTCGGTACCCCAGGCCATGGCAGCAATGGCCTGTGCTCCACCAATGGTAAAGACCTGATCAACTTCCGCCAGTCCCAGTGCAGCAAGCACCAATTCATTTACCTGACCACGTGGTGTGGGCAGAGTAGCCGTAATATGCCCCACTCCTGCAACCCGGGCAGGAATTGCATCCATGAGTACGGTAGAAGGATAAACAGCCTTGCCTCCGGGCACATACATGCCAGCACGGTCAATCGGTGTAATCTGCTGGCCATAAACAGAACCGTCCGCTTCAGTATAGTGCCAGGATACCTGCTTCTGTTTTTCGTGGTAACGACGAATACGTTCAGCTGCAGTTCTCAATGCACGTGCCTGTTCAGAAGGCAGCCTCAGCAGACTTTCCTGCAACCTCTCCCCTGGTATGGTGAGCTCGGCCATCGAGCTGGCTTGAAGGGTATCAAGTTTGTTGGTCCATTCAACAACAGCTGCATCTCCTCTGGTTCTTACATCCGCAAGGATTCCGGACACGCGGGTAGCTACACTGTCGTCAGAGATGTTTTCCCAGGCAAGCGCCTGCCGGAGCTTCCCGGCAAATTCAGCATCGGCAAAATCAAGACAGGTGATCCGTGGCATTTCCATGACTCAACTTCCGTTCGGTTGGCTGCTTTCCACAGCTTTCTGCAGACGCTGCAGCAGATCCTGCACCATTGTGTGCTTGATCTTCATGGAGGCACGATTGACGATTACCCGTGTGCTGATTTCGGTAATCAGTGCCCTTGGCTCCAGACCATTGGCACTCAGGGTTTTGCCTGTATCAACAATATCAACAATACAGTCTGCAAGACCCATGATGGGAGCCAGCTCAAGCGCGCCATTCAGTTTGATGATATCTACCTGCTGCCCAAGACCGGAAAAATAGTCCCTGGCAATATTTACGAATTTGCTGGCAACCTTCAGTCGTGGCATGTTGAGTATTGAGCCTACAGGTGCCGCAGTCATCATGCGGCAGCGCGCAATCTTCAGATCAAGTGGCTCGTAAAAACCCCGGGATCCGTATTCGAGAATCATGTCTTTTCCTGCTATACCTATATCGGCACTACCCAGCTCCACATAGGTGGGCACATCAGAACCACGAATGACCATGAGCTGGACGTTCGGCAGGTTGCTGTCAAAAATGAGCTTGCGACTCCTGGTTATATCTTCCGCAGGAATGACCCCTGCCTTTTCGAGCAGAGGCAGTACTTCATCCAGTATCCGCCCTTTGGTAAGAGCAATTACGAGTTTTTGTGTGTGTTTTTCTGACATCAGTAACTCAGGAAGGCAATCTGCGGATTTTGGCACCCAGCAACTGCAGTTTTTCTTCAATACATTCGTATCCGCGATCGATATGGTAAATACGATCCACAGAAGTTTCGTTCTGGGAAACCAGTCCTGCAATGATCAGACTGGCGGATGCCCTGAGGTCGGTTGCCATTACCGGGGCACCCTTGAGGTTGTTTACTCCCCTGAAAATCACTGTATTGCCTTCAACCCGCAAATCTGCACCCATCCTGTTCATCTCATGGACATGCATGAAACGGTTTTCAAATACCGTTTCGGTAATGGAGCCGGAACCATCTGCAACGGCATTCAGGGCAGTGAATTGCGCCTGCATGTCTGTGGGAAATGCCGGGTAGGGAGCAGTAGTAAGGGACACGGCCTTTGGCCTCTGCCCATGCATATCCAGTGTAATTGAAGTTTCATCCAGCGAGATTTCAGCGCCAGCTTCTTCCAGTTTGCTCAGTACAGCTTCAAGTATACCGGGTCGGGTATCCTTGACCTTGATCCTGCCGCGAGTTGCGGCAGCTGCAATCAGATAGGTACCGGTTTCGATACGGTCAGGCATTACGAAATAGGTACAACCATGAAGCCTCTTCACACCATTGATTGTGATCGTTGCCGTACCTTCGCCAGATATATCGGCTCCCATGGCTATCAGACAATGGGCAAGGTCCACCACTTCAGGCTCTCTGGCAGCATTTTCAATGATAGTCTGGCCATCAGCGAGCGTTGCAGCCATCATGACATTTTCCGTGCCTGTAACCGTTACAATATCCATCAGGATATGGGCACCCTTCAGCCTTTTACCTTTGGTACTGGCCTTGATGTATCCATTTTCGACTGTTATGTCGGCACCCATTTTCTTCAGCGCTGCAAGGTGCAGGTTTACCGGTCTGCTGCCTATGGCGCAACCACCGGGCAATGCCACTTCTGCCTGACCATAGTGGGAAAGCATGGGCCCCAACACCAGAATGGATGCTCGCATGGTCTTGACCAGTTCATAAGGGGCGTTGAAATCCCTGATGGTGCTACTGTTGATCTCAACATTCATTTTCTCCCCTACTACAGACTCGACACCCATACAGCCGAGCAGTTCCAGCATGGTTGTAATGTCGTAAAGGTGTGGAAGGTTGCCAACAGTAACCACATCGGATGTAAGCAGGGTGGCAGCCATGATCGGCAACGCCGAGTTCTTTGCACCGGCAATGCGTATTTCACCGCTAAGCCTGATACCGCCTTGTATGACCAGTTTGTCCATTTATTCCTCCCGGAATCAGGCTTTTGCCTATTTGTCAGACTCTTCCGGCGTCAGCAACAACATGCTGACTGCATGAATGGCCCCGCTGGTGATGTGTGCATTCAGTATGCGATAAACAGACTGTTGGCGCTTTACCCTGTTAAGCCCGGTAAATGATCCGGACACAATATTGACCTGGAACTTGCCATCTCCTCCAAGTACTTCAATGCCCGCATTTGGCATTGCTTCTTTGAGCAAGGCCTCTATTTCTGTTGTATTGATTGCCATCAGGATTTTGCAGCCCTTTCTGTGTGTATACGAATTCAGATAAAAAAGCAGGAGCCATAACACAGGCTCCTGCCAGAATGTTGCTTTGGTATCAGGTGCGATACAGACGGCTGGCTATCTATTCAAATCCGGTCTATTCAAATCCGGTCTATTCAAATCCGGTCTATTCAAATCCGGTCTATTCAAATCCGATCACCGTAGAAAATCGGGATACTGCACCCACCTCCTGCACCCAGGCCATCACGCCTGCAGGATTCCCCATCCAGCGTTATTGGGAAACTTCCCAGCTGTCTATAACCTTGTCTATATCGTAATTGTTGCTCATCATCAGGCTGTCGAACTGTGAGTAATATTGACGTCGCAGATTGACACCCTCGATATACAGATTCTTGAGTTTCCAAACGCCTGCATTGTCCAGGAACATGACATACTGCACTTCAAAACGACTGCCGTCATCAGACTGGATACTCATTTTTACCGGTGTATTGTTTTCGGGATCTGAAGGCTCACTGTCAGCCGGCAAAATTTCAAAATCCACACCGCCATATGTCGCCAGCGCACTGCCGTAAAAATCAACCAACGATTTGCGAAAGACCCCGGCAAAGCGGTCAAGCTGCTGATCTGTCGCGCCATTGGGGCCAGTGCCATATCTGGCCATTACCCCTCTTGCAACCTCTCTGAAATCCACAAACCTGGCCAGTGCTTCCTCCACTGCGTTGAAATATGCAGGCCTGTCTGTCTCGTAAAGTGGTTTTATACGGTCCATTTCAGTGAGCAGGTTGCTTATATAGGCATCAACAGCTGTCTCGGCACTTATACTGCTCTGGGCAGCCTGTACCTGAATTGCCATGACAAACAGCATGCCCAGAAAAGACTGGACCATCATCCTGGCCGTGAATTTCATTGATTTGCCTCCGGGGCGAATATCATATTGCCCGCAGGTTGCAGACAGCTGGGCATTTTACCTTAAAGCACTGTGCGACCCAACCTGAAGTATCGGTTAACATGACAATATGACAAAGAATGCAAAGGCAAATTGCCATAAACCGCATCGACTGGATTCCC
>JAURLQ010000161.1 GCA_030831125.1 Gammaproteobacteria bacterium | reverse complement strand
GTCAGAACATTACCGGAAGGTGTTTATTTCAACAGCATCACCCGCAATGACGAGAGCATCGTCATGCAGGGGATTGCAGATTCCAATGGCAGGATTTCAGCCCTCATGAGAGCTCTGGATGATTCGGAGTGGTTTGATGGTGCTGAACTCAGGCAGATTACTGCGCTGGGGGGTAATACTTCTGTAGGCATCCAGGAAGCCACGCGCAACCAGTTCCTGATGGCGGTGGATGTAACGACACCCGCGCTTGAAGAGGAGGAAGCAGAGTGAGCAAGGCAGATGATCTGACGCTTGCCATCACCGGCTCCGTCAATGAGCTGAAGACTTTTGACTGGAATGATCTCAGCGATCCCGAATCCATTGGCGTCTGGCCGGGGCCGGTCAAATTTGTGCTTGCCTTAGTGCTTTTTGCAGCAACTCTCGGGGGAGGGTACTGGTTCCATGTCAAGAATCTCCAGGCTTCGCTCGCTTCGGTGGCAAACGAGGAAAATACGCTGCGTTCCGATCTTGAGACCAAAGCCGTGCTTGCGGCCAATCTAGAAGCCTACAGGGCACAAATGGCAGAAATGGAAGAGTCATTCGGCGCCTTGTTGCGACAATTGCCAAGCCAGACTGAAGTGCCGGGGCTGCTTGAAGACATCACTTTCACAGGATTGGGTAGCGGGCTTGATTTTTCCAGCATCCAGTTGCAGAACGAGGTGATACGGGAGTTCTATATCGAGTTGCCGATCACGATCACGGTATCAGGCAACTACCATGATTTTGGCGCCTTTGTCAGTGGTGTTGCCAGTCTGGACCGTATCGTGACCCTGCATGATTTCAGCATTCAAGCCGGTGGTGAAAACAGGAATGAGTTGAACATGGATATTACAGCCAGAACCTATCGCTACAATGATGTAAGTGAATGAGCGACAGAAAATGAGGATGGGTAACTTCAACAGGGCAGGGCTACGTAGCATCATCGGGATGATGGCAATGCTGTTGCTTGCTGCATGCGCAGAAAGCGATCGCATGATCGAGCTGCATGATTATGCGCAATCGGTAGTAAACCGCCCACCGGGTGCGATTGAACCCATTCCGGAATTCAAGGCCTATGACTCCTTCACTTACAGCGCGGCAAACCTGCGCAGCCCGTTTGACATACCGATAGATATTTCTGTTGCCATTCGCAATGCACGCAACAATCAGGTCAGGCCTGATGAAAACAGGCCGCGGGAAGAACTGGAAAATTTTGCACTGGGTTCGCTCACAATGATCGGCACGCTGGAAAGGGGCGAGCAAATCTGGGCGCTTATCCGTGATGAGTCAAGTTACGTACACAGAGTAACGATGGGCAATTACATGGGCAGAAACCATGGGCGTATCGTGGGTGTGACTGAAACACAGATTGATATTGTCGAGATAGTGCCAACAGGTGATGGTGGCTGGATCGAAAGACCGCAAAACATGTTGCTTGGAAATTGATTCCGGGCTGACAGGAGCAGAGCAATGGCCCGCAGTTGCCGGTTCCCGAAAGGGAAGCAAACCGACAAACAAAGGTGCATTCGGAGCAAGAAGATGAAAAAGAATTATCTGCGAAACCTCGGAAAGTTGCTGCTTGTGGCATGCAGCTTTCTGGCTGCAGTTCCGGCGCAGGCGCAGACCACCCTGGAAGACATCGGTTTTGTTGCTTTGCCGGGTGCGCGATTTGAAATCGAGCTCGGCTTCAATGGTCGTCCGCCTACACCGGAAGTATTCATGATTGAAAGTCCGGCGCGTCTTTCCATGGATTTCAGCAATGTCAGCAGCAATCTGCAGGACAGACGATTCCCGCTCAATTTCGATAATGCCGACAGTGTCATGATTCTGGAAGCCCAGGGTCGCACCAGAATGGTTGTCAACCTTAATTCGCCTGCACCCTATACCACCCGCACTGAAGGCAATTCGCTGTTCGTGGTAATCGGGGATGAACAGTCAAGTACTGTTTCCACAGTAGCAGCGCAGACTGGTGCAGGTGCCACCAGGTCCTTTGCGGCACCGGCGGTTTCCGGACCTGATATCAACGGTATAGATTTCCGCCGCACAGGTGAAGGTGCCGGACAGATCATCATTGATCTGGCCAGGCCGGGCATCAATGCCAATATAAGCCAGGTTGGTTCAAGACTGGATATCGAGTTTGCCAATGCCGCAATTGACCAGAGTGACCAGATGCGCCTTGATGTCACCGATTATCCAACGCCGGTCCAGTTCGTCACACTCTATTCCCAGAATGGCAATGTAATCGTGCAGGCTGAGATGGTTGGCCAGTATGAGTATCTCGCCTACCAGAGTGATAACCAGTACATTGTCAATGTCACACCGGTAGCTTCTTCCACGCAAGCCGGTGTTTCTTCAGGCGGCCTGGGTGGCAATTTTACCGGTGAAAGAATCTCGCTGAATTTCCAGACCATTGAGGTCAGAACCGCCCTGCAGATACTTGCAGACTTCAATGACTTCAGTCTTGTTGTCGGCGACAACGTGGGTGGTGAAATGACCCTGCGCCTGCAGAATGTTCCCTGGGATCAGGCACTGGACATGGTGCTGCGCACGCGTGGACTGGACAAGCGGCTGACAGGAAATGTGCTGTATGTAGCACCGGCTGATGAAATTGCCCAGGCTGAACTGCTGGCACTGGAATCCTCCCAGCAGGTTGTGGCGCTTGCGCCGCTTGTTACCGAATATTTTGAAATCAATTATGCGGTGGCCAGTGATCTTCTCAGATTGCTGCAGGGTGAAGCCGCCGGTGGCGGTGCAGCAGCGGGCGGCGGAGCAGCGGCAGCCGGTGGTACCGGAAGTGGCGGCATCCTGTCTGAAAGAGGCAGGGCCAGTGTGGATGTCAGAACCAATACCCTGATTATCCAGGATGTGGAAAGTGTGCTTGAAAATGTCAGGTCGCTCATCACCAGACTGGATGTGCCGGTCAGACAGGTGCTGATCGAAGCCAGAATTGTGAATGCCTCGACAAACTTCAGTCAGGCTCTGGGTATTGCATGGGGTGGCGCACAGACATTTCCGGATGCAGGTGACACATTCGTGTTGACCAGCAGTCGCGATGAAGCAATTACCCTCACCAATGACATCAGGGATTTTTACCAGAACATTACTGAAACCGTTATTGGTGGTACGTCACTTGATGAGGCGCTTGCCACCACAGTAAGCCCGACATTGCCTGGTGGGTTGAATGTTGATCTGGGTGTGGCCAGTCCGGGTACTTCCAGCATTGCGCTGGGATTTGCCGGCAACAATGGACTGTTGGCACTGGAACTTTCAGCACTTGAAGCCAGTGGTAGCGGGGAAGTCATAGCCCAACCCAAGGTGACAACACAGGACCAGCAACCTGCGCAGATCCAGTCTGGTTTGCAGATACCCTATCAGGCGCAGGCCGGTGGTACAGCAGGTGGTTCAACCACCGAGTTTGTCACTGCTGCACTTTCGCTTGATGTAACACCGCAGATTACACCAGATGGCAGAATCATCATGCTGCTGGAAATTCATCAGGATTCAGTTGTACCCGGTTCGGGCGCCGTCCCTGCCATTGCCACCAACTCGGTCACTACCAGGGTACTGGTCAATGATGGTGAGACAGTAGTGCTCGGTGGTGTGTTCAGGGAAGAGGTCACCACCACGGTGACCAAAACTCCATTGCTGGGTGATCTTCCCTACATAGGAAATGCATTCAAACGTACTGAAGACGCTGAGACCAAAACCGAATTGCTGATCTTCATAACGCCTTCCATCATCAATGAGGTCCTGTAACAGATAGTGGTCAACGCTGGTTGACCACTCGCACGTCCCCGGGCAGGGTCCAGCTATTTCACACCACACTGATCCAGTTTTGTCTCGTCAGCAGATAATCCAGAGGTTACTTGATGTCTCTCGGCAATATCATTCTTGTTGGCCCAATGGGCGCCGGTAAAACCACCATAGGAAGGTTGCTGGCTGATGAATTCAACAAGGAATTCATCGACTCTGATCTTGAGATAGAAGAACGGGCAGGCGCCGATATTTCCTGGATATTTGATGTAGAGGGAGAGGAAGGCTTTCGGCAGCGCGAGAAACGCGTAATCAGGGAATTGTGTGCCAGAGACAATATCGTGCTGGCAACGGGAGGTGGTGCTGTGCTGTCGGAACACAATCGCCGGGCCATGCGCAAGGGTGGGGTTGTGGTTTATCTCATGGCAACAGTAACCCAGCAAGTGGAGCGGACCCGACGGGACCAGAAACGTCCCCTGTTGCAGAAAAGCAAGGATCCCAAAGCAACCCTGGCCAGCCTGATGGATCAGCGTGACCCGCTCTATCGTGAAGTCTCAGATTATTGCATCATGACCAGCCGCCGCAGCCCCAAATCTGTGTCGGCAGATATCGCCAAAATGCTGCGCGATGGCGAAAATGCCCTCACCACGGCAAGTGAGTGAGCCGTCGGGCTGAAAACCAATTTCTGGATGTTGAATTTTATGGAAAGCCTGAAAGTTTCCCTGGGCGACAGAAGTTATCCCATCCATATCGGACAGAATCTGCTCGGACTTGCTGATCTGCTTGTGCCCCACATAAAGGGGAGTCAGGTTTGTATAGTCAGCAATGAGACCATTGCGCCACTTTACTTGCAGGCTGTCGAGACAGCATTGCATGATTACTCGATCATCAGTGTCATTCTGCCAGACGGCGAAAATTACAAAACCCTGGAGACTGCTGCGCTTATCTATGACAGTTTGCTGGAGAGCAATTTTTCCCGTTCTTCCACGTTGATAGCACTTGGCGGTGGTGTTGTCGGGGACATCACCGGCTTTGCAGCAGCTACCTACCAACGCGGCATCAGGTTCATCCAGATGCCAACCACCCTGCTTTCCCAGGTGGATTCATCGGTTGGTGGCAAGACTGGCGTGAACAGGCCCCTGGGCAAGAACATGGTTGGCGCTTTCTACCAGCCGCAATGTGTTGTGATCGACACGACAACGCTCAATACCTTGCCGGATCGTGAGCTCAAGGCAGGATTGGCTGAAGTCATAAAATACGGCCTGATCAACAACACTGATTTTTTGGCATGGATCGAAAAACATATTGACGACCTGCTGGCTCGGGATCCGGACTGTATGCGTCATGCCATCCGGATCAGCTGTGAGGAAAAGGCCGCAATTGTGGCCGAAGATGAAACCGAAAGTGGCATCAGGGCCATCCTCAATTACGGACATACCTTCGGTCATGCCATCGAAACCGCAATGGGCTACGGTAATTGGTTGCATGGAGAAGCAGTTGCCACCGGTATGGTCATGGCGGCAGACCTGTCGATGCGCATGGGGTTCATCCGGCAAAACGACCTGGACCGGGTTGTTGAGTTGATCCGAAGGGCCGGGTTGCCACTAATCCCACCTGCCATGGCAGCTGAAACCTGGATTAACCTGATGAAAAAGGACAAAAAGGCACAGCAGGGGCTCCTTCGGTTCATCCTGCTCAAAGGTCTTGGCAAGGCAGCCATAGTTGATGAGGTGCCTGCTTCCACACTCCGGGAGACGCTTGGAGCCATTTCACCCAAAACCTGATATTGCTGGTTCCCGATGCTGTGCCAGCGTGGTTTTTGCTATCAAAGTACCTGACCAGTAACAGCAGCAGCGGGATTTTCACTTTTACCTGGCTTGAAACAGTCAGTTTTCAGGGTGCGTGCGCACTGACACATCAGCAAACCACCAAGGGCCGCATATTCATGCGGCCTTTTGATTTGTACGTCGCAAGGGTTGCAGGTAAATTCGGTTAGCTGAACACCCGACGGGCATTGCAAATTATGGCAACATTGTTGCCGTAGTTTGGGGGCTTGTGTAGAATGACCGGCCGCTTTGCCGGAACGTCAGTCGCGCTTTCCGATATGCCCCACTGGCAGTAATCAACTCCGATAACTATGCAGAGAAATACATGAGTACGGGTCTCTATCACCCTGATGAATTCAGAGACAACTGTGGCTTTGGTCTGGTAGCCCACACCGAAGGCAAGCCCAGTCATGAACTGTTGCAGTCTGCAATCAGTTCGCTGACCTGTATGACCCATCGTGGTGGTATCGCAGCAGATGGAGTCACAGGGGATGGCTGTGGTCTGCTGATGCAGAAGCCCGACAGTTTCCTGCGTGCATTGGCAGCAGTCCTTTTTGAAGAAGATCTATCTCCCAACTACGGGGTAGGCATGATCTTTCTCAGCCGCAATGAAGAAAATGCGGCCCTGTCCCGTGCTGTGCTCGAGGAAGAGCTCAAGGCCCAGGGTCTGGCAGTGCCGGGCTGGCGTCTCGTGCCTGTCGACCCTTCTGTATGTGGTCGCATGGCAAAAGAGAATATGCCGCAGATCGAGCAGATATTCGTCAATGCACCGGATGTAGAGAAAAAGGATCTGGCTGTAAAACTGTTCATTGCCCGCCGAAAGGCTGAAAAGCGGCTTGAGAACGATCAGGACTTCTATATTTGCAGCCTGTCTCACTCAGTGTTGTCCTACAAGGGACTGATGATGCCGACAGACCTGCCGGCGTTCTATCTCGACCTGAATAACCCGGCACTGGAAGTTGCCATGTGTACCTTCCACCAGCGTTTTTCAACCAATACCTTGCCTCGTTGGCCACTGGCCCAACCGTTTCGCATGCTGGCGCACAACGGCGAAATCAACACCATCAGGGGAAATCGCAACTGGGCACTGGCAAGAACTGCCAAGTTCCGTTCAGAAGCCATTCCTGCCATCGAGGAAATTTCGCCTGTCGTCAATACAACAGGTTCTGATTCATCTTCAATGGACAACATGCTGGAGCTGCTGGTAACCAGTGGTATGGACCTGTATCAGGCCATCAGGCTGATCATGCCGCCAAGCTGGCAGAACATGGAAGACATGGATGCCGACCTGCGCAGCTTCTACATGTATACCTCACTTCATATGGAAGCCTGGGACGGTCCGGCCGGTATTGTGCTGACTGATGGTCGCTATGCCGTGTGTGCCCTCGACAAGAATGGTCTCAGGCCTTCCCGCTGGGTACTTACCCGCAACGGATATCTCACTGCAGCTTCTGAAATCGGTGTCAATGCCTACAAGCCTGAAGATGTAGTTGCCAAGGGTCGGGTAGGCCCGGGTCAGATGCTGGTTGTGGACACCGAAGAAGGCAGAATCCTGCATACGGATGATGTAGCCAATTATCTCAAGGCCAGACAACCCTATGCCCGCTGGGTGAAGGAACGCACCAGTTTTGTTGAGTCCCGTCTGGCAGAAGAATCAACAGAACTCAAGGCGCTCTCACGCGAAGAATGTGAGAAGCACATGAAAATGTTCCAGGTCACCTTCGAGGAAATGGACCAGGTCGTCAAACCGCTCGCTGAAAAAGGCGCAGAAGGTACAGGGTCAATGGGCGATGACACCCCGATTGCAGTCCTGTCCCGCCAGGTACGCCCCCTGTATGACTATTTCCGTCAGCAGTTCGCCCAGGTAACCAATCCGCCACTGGACAGTCTGCGCGAAAGTATCGTCATGTCGCTGGAAACGCGACTGGGGCGGGAGTTGAACATATTCCAGGAAACTGCTGATCATGCAGATCGCATCATCCTGCATTCGCCGCTGCTTTCTCCACGAAAATTCTGGAACCTGAAGCATCTCAATCGTGCAGGTTACGAGTCGGTCGATATTTCCCTGCAGTACGAGCCATCCACAGGGCTGGAGCAGGCCATCCGCAATGTGGTTGCAGAGGCAGAGGCCGCAGTGCGTGCGGGTAAAATGATCCTGTTCATTTCCGAGCGTTTGCCAGAACAGGGCGCATTGGTAATCAATGCACTGTTGGCCACCGCAGCCATACACCAGCACCTTTGTGAAAAAGGGCTGCGTTGCGATACCAATCTTGTGGTTGAAACCGGCAGTGCCCGTGATTCCCATCAGATAGCCTGTCTGATCGGCTATGGTGCCACCGCCGTTTATCCCTATCTGAGCTACGACGTGATTGATCGCATGGTTGATACCAATATGCTGAGAATGGACGCTCTGTCAGGTCACAAGAATTACCGCAAGGGCATCAACAAGGGCCTGATGAAAATCATGTCCAAGATGGGTATCAGTACCATCAGTTCCTACCGTGGTTCGCAGCTCTTCGAAATTGTCGGCCTTGCTGATGAAGTTACCGCGCTGTGCTTCCCCGATTCGCTGAGCCGTATCAGCGGTGCAACATTCGCTCACTTGCAGAAAGATCTTGAGCAGTTGTCCCGGGATGCGTGGCTGGAAAGAAAGAAAATATCCCAGGGTGGTCTGCTGAAATTCATTCATGGTGGTGAATACCACATGATCAACCCCGACGTGGTCAGAACCATCCAGGATGCCGTGCGCAGCGGAGATTACGAGGAGTACCGCAAGTTTGCCCAACTCGTTGACAATCGCCCGATTGCTGCGATTCGCGATTTGTGGACTCTCAAGGATACCGGCAAGAGCATTAACATAGACCAGGTGGAACCGCTGACCGAGATTCTAAAGCGTTTCGATTCAGCCGGCATGTCACTCGGTGCACTGTCGCCGGAAGCCCATGAGGCACTGGCCCAGGGGATGAACCGTCTCGGAGGCAGATCCAATTCAGGAGAAGGTGGTGAAGACCCTGCTCGTTTCGGTACCGACAAGGTCAGCAAGATCAAACAGATTGCCTCGGGCAGATTCGGTGTAACGCCGCATTATCTGGTCAATGCCGAAGTGTTGCAGATCAAGATTGCCCAGGGTGCCAAACCTGGCGAAGGCGGTCAGTTGCCAGGCGCCAAGGTCAACGGCCTGATTGCCCGGCTGCGTTATTCGGTACCGGGAGTCACCCTGATTTCTCCACCGCCTCATCACGATATCTATTCGATCGAGGATCTCGCCCAGCTCATCTTTGACCTCAAACAGGTCAACCCTGAAGCGATGGTTTCAGTGAAGCTGGTTTCCGGCCCCGGTGTGGGAACGATCGCGGCTGGTGTGGCCAAAGCCTACGCTGACCTGATAACCATATCAGGTCATGACGGTGGTACCGGCGCAAGCCCGCTTACTTCCATCCGTTATGCCGGCACACCATGGGAAATCGGCTTGAGCGAAGTGCAACAGGCACTGCGTGCCAACGACCTTCGCGGGCGTATCCGCCTGCAGGCTGATGGTGGCCTGAAAACAGGTCTTGATGTCATCAAGGCCGCCATACTCGGTGCTGAAAGTTTCGGCTTCGGCACCATCCCGATGGTGGCGCTGGGCTGTAAATACCTGCGTATCTGTCATCTGAACAATTGTGCAACCGGTGTTGCCACCCAGAACAAGGAACTTCGCGAGAAGCATTTCATTGGTCAGGCTGAAATGGTGATGAATTATTTCCGGTTCGTGGCACAAGATACGCGTCAGTGGATGGCAAAACTTGGTGTGAGTGCACTGACTGACCTTATAGGCAAAACAGATCTGCTTGAACGACTACCTGCGCAGACCGAAAAACAGGCCAGCCTGGATCTGAGCCGTTTGACTTCCAACAGTCATATTCCTGAAGACAAGGAACGCTTCTGTCACATCACCCGCAACCCCCCACAGGACAAGGGCGAACTGGCTGAACAGATGGTCGCTGATACCCTGACTGCCATCGAGCACAAAACCGGTGGAATTTTCAATTATCAGGTCAAGAACTATAACCGTTCCATTGGTGCCCGTTTGTCTGGCGAAATTGCCAAACGGTATGGCAACCAGGGTATGGCAGATGCACCAATCAACCTGCAGCTCAGTGGCTCGGTAGGGCAGAGCTGGGGTGTCTGGAATGCCGGTGGTCTGAACATGCACCTTGTGGGTGAGGCCAACGACTATGTCGGCAAAGGCATGGCCGGCGGCAAGCTGGTTGTCGTGCCCCCCCCCGGCAGCACCTTCAAGACCCAGGAAACTTCCATTATCGGCAATACCTGCCTCTATGGTGCAACTGGCGGCAAGTTGTTCGCAACCGGCATGGCGGGTGAGCGCTTCGGAGTTCGCAATTCCGGTGCCCATGCGGTGGTTGAAGGCGCTGGCGATCATTGTTGCGAATATATGACAGGCGGTTTGATTACCGTGCTGGGCAGAACAGGCCATAACTTTGGTGCCGGCATGACAGGTGGTTTTGCCTATGTGCTGGATCTCGACAAGGATTTTGTCGACAAGTACAACCATGAACTGATCGAGGTCCATCGTTTGCGTACAGAAGGGATGGAGGAGTACCGCAATCACCTGCGGGGTGTCATCGAGGAATATGTACGTGAAACCAACAGTGAGTGGGGACAACAAATACTCGATAATTTCATGGACTACCTGCGCAAGTTCTGGCTGGTCAAACCGATGGCGGCAAGCCTGAGCCAGATGCTCAGTCATGTCACTGTCAATTCACAGTAAGGCGAGGCATCAATGTCCGAAATAATCGCCAGGTCCAAAGATACTTTCCAGTTCATCAAGACTGATCGTATTGATCCAGCCAAAAAGGATATCGCTGCACGCAAGACAGAATTTGTGGAAATCTACAATCCATTCGAGCAGGAAGATGCCGAGGTGCAGGCAGACCGTTGCCTGGAATGCGGCAATCCCTACTGTGAATGGAAATGTCCGGTACACAACTACATTCCCAACTGGCTGAAGCTGGTTATGGAAGGCAATATCCTGCAGGCTGCCGAACTCTGTCACCAGACCAATACCCTGCCT
>JAURLQ010000160.1 GCA_030831125.1 Gammaproteobacteria bacterium | reverse complement strand
CATCGATACCAGCGGTACTTCTGCATTGGCGGTGCCGATCACTTCAATTCCATTGCCAGGTTCAGCCCGCCAGAATGCCGGCATGGTAACCAGTGGGTTGGGGGGAGGATTGGGTCTGACGGAACGATCAAATGATTCCGGGGCGTCGCGCATTTCGAGAGTATCGGTAACACTTTCTACCTGGGGAGGACGGGCAGGCGTTGCAAAATTGTCTTCCTGGGCAACGATGTCTTCACCCCCTTCAGGCACCACACTCAGATAGATGGCAGGTTTGTCCTTGATATAGGTTTCGTAGACACGCAGCACATCTTCTCGTGTCAGGTCCCGGATTTCCTGCAGTTCTTTCTGGATCTGGTCGGGGTCTCCCAGGAAGGTTTCATTGGAAGCCAGTTGCCTTACTTTACCACTGACACTGGCAAGACTGTTGATCAGTGCAGCTTCCTGGGTGGATTTGTAGATTTGCACTACTTCATCAGTAATGTCTTCCTCACTGAAATTGTCGATGATGCTGCGCATTTCTGTTTCGAAATCTGCCAGCGGTGTGCCGGGAAAGGGCAGCACAAGAAATGTGAGCAAACCGGCAAGTTCCTGCGGGCTGTTGAAACCACTGGCCTGAATGGCTTTCTGGGTAAGGATGAATTCCTTGTAGAAGAAGGATTTTCTGCCTACTGTGATTATTTCGTTAAGGGCTTCAAGCGCTACACGGTCGGGGTGATCCATGGGAACCGTAGGATAGGAAATGAAAAGTCCCGGAAACCGGATGTTGCGGTCTACATAAGAGATGTAGCGGTCTTCCTCAAGTACAGCCGGTTGCTTCGGTGCATTTTCTACTCCGGGGCCAGGCGGAATTTCACCGAAATATTTCACTACCAGATCCATGACTTCAGTTTCATCAACATAGCCGCCGATGGTCAGCGTGGCATTGTTCGGTCCGTACCAGCGCAGGAAGAAGTTTTTCAGGTCGTCCAGTGTGGCAGCATCAAGGTCTTCAATGAACCCGATAGGCATCCACGAATAGGGGTGACCGGGCGGGAACATTGAGGTGAAGATTTTTTCAGACCACAGGCCGTAGGGGGAGTTTTCATAATTCTGCCCGCGTTCGTTCTTGACCGTTTCTCGCTGTACCTCGAATTTTTCCTGGGTAACGGCATCCAGGAAATAACCCATGCGGTCGGATTCGAGCCACAGCATGGTTTCAAGCTGGTTGCTGGGGACAGTTTCAAAATAATTGGTGCGGTCGAATGAAGTGGTGCCATTCATCGTGCCACCGGATTCGGTCACGATGCCGATATGCTGCTCGTCTGCCACATGTTCTGAACCCTGGAACATCATATGCTCAAAGAAATGGGCGAAGCCACTTCGCCGGGCTTCTTCTCGAGCCGAACCTACGTGATAGGTTACATCAACATGTACCAGTGGATCTGAACGGTCCTCATGAATGATGACAGTCAAGCCGTTGTCCAATTCATATTTGCTGTAGGGTATGATGACTTCTCCTTCTTCGGCAGCAACCCGTTCAACAAGGGTGTAGCCAGTAGAAGGAAGTTCAGCAGCAAACTGAGTGGCAGACTCAGTTGGGCTGTTGTCGGAACAGGCAGACAGGAACAAGCCCAGGCCCAGAAGCAGCGAGGCAGTAAAACGACGATTGTTCAGGGTGTTGGCAATTGTTGAAAACGACATTGCGATCTCCGGCAATGGATACTGGTGATGTTTGACTGATTAAAGCACAGGCCCACAAAACTGTCATGAATCTGCTGCTGCAGTCATGAGCCTGCCCATGACATGACCAGGTAAGCGAGGTGTTATTTCATGGCGGGATTGAAATTCCCGACTGTATACAGGGCAAAATCCCATGGTATTGGCGCTTTCTCGATTGCGGGAATTCGGGTTAACATCCGGGCTTTTGCAGGAAGTTTCAGGTGTTTGAAGCTCTCAACGACTCGGCATTCCGCGAATGGCTCAATGGGTTCCTTTGGGCATTCCCCGGGTCCGAAATTTTCCATATTGTCATGACAGGTGGCTTCTTCGGTGGTCTGGCCATTCTTGACCTGCGCCTGCTTGGCTTCAATCGCCGGATTCCGGTGAGCACCCTGATGCAGCACATCATGCCCTGCCTGTGGTGGCTGTTTCTCGGCGTCGTTATCAGCGGTGGGCTGCTGTTCATGTTCATGCCACTTGAATATTCAGGAAATCCCGCCTTTCTGACCAAGATGGTGTTGATTCCCCTTGGCGGTCTGAACGCACTTTTCATGCATATCGTACTGTTGCGCCACCAGCATTTGTGGGATTCCCATGGTCATGTGCCGGCAGGCGTAAAACTGTCGGCCCTCATTTCCCTGCTGATCTGGATGGGCTGTCTGGCATGTGGCAGGCTCATTGCCTATTACTACGGGTTCTGAGATTCTCTCGCGCATGGCAATTGTTCTGATGAAACTGCGGCAGGTACCTGAGGATGAACTGACTGAAATTCTCGACCTGCTGGATACCCATGAGGTTGACTATTACCAGACAACAGCAGGTAGCTGGGGCATTTCACTGCCCGCCCTGTGGTTGAGTGATGAAAGCCGGTTCGAAGAAGTCAGAGCACTTCTGGATGATTATGCAGCTGAACGTCAGCAGAAAGTGCGTGAAGAGTACAGACTGATGCATGAAGCCGGCAAAAGCAGAACCATGCTCGACATGCTCAGGGAAAATCCACTCAAATATATCGGCGCACTGATCCTGATCAGTGGTCTGCTCTATATATCACTCATGCCATTTATCAACCTGATCAGGAACCCGTGAGACTTCAATGAGCAGTTCTCCGATTTTCAAGCTTGTTCCACTTGGTTTTCACTGGCCAACAGCAGATCCTTTCCTGTTCTGTGCCTACCACAAGGATGCTTTTCCTGAAGGCAATGGCGAATCTGGTCCTGCGGCTTCACTTGCCGGCAGGAATATCGGCATGGACTTTGAAATTCGGGACGGTTGGCGCATGTATCACGGCGACAGGGTGCCGGGCTTTCCGGTACATCCGCATCGCGGCTTTGAAACCATCACCATCGTGCAGCAGGGGCTGGTGGATCATGCCGATTCCATGGGTGCAGCAGGTCGCTACGGACAGGGTGATGTGCAGTGGATGACGGCAGGGAAGGGTGTGCAGCACAGTGAAATGTTTCCGCTGGTAAACGAAGCACAACCCAATCCGCTGTTGCTGTTCCAGATATGGCTGAATCTGCCTGCCCGCAACAAGATGGTTGAGCCGCACTTTGCCATGTTCTGGTCAGAGAACTTGCCTCGGGTGAAGGAACAGGACAGCCGCGGGAATGCAATTAAGGTTGAAGTGACAGCAGGTACCTATGGCACTACTGCTGCATTGCTACCACCACCGGATTCCTGGGCAGCAGATCCTGCCAACGAAGTGGCCGTGTGGGTAATTGACCTTGCTCCTGATGCCGAGTGGACTCTACCGGCTGCGAGCCCCGGGTTGAATCGCAATCTGTATTTTTTTGAAGGAGACACTATAAATATCGCCGGCTCAGACATCGCTGTGCTCAATTGCATCAGCCTGCGTTCTGATCAAGTGACTGCCGTGCGCAATGGGGTGAAGGCCTCACGCCTGTTACTGCTGCAGGGCAAGCCCATCAATGAGCCGGTAGCTCATCATGGTCCCTTTGTCATGAATACCCGGCAGGAGCTGGTGCAGGCCTTCGAGGATTACCAGAGGGATCACTATGGTGGCTGGCCCTGGCCAAGATCAGACCAGGTGCATGACAAGAGGGGTCGTTTTGCCCGCTATGCCGACGGCACTGAAATTCAACCAGGTCAAAATAGCAGTTGAAATCGAAATCATAAATCTGAATACAGGCTTCCTGTTGCTGTTTCTTCGACACGCCGTAAACCCATCCATGGAGGCTCGGCTGCGGCATCCCTGCCGCAGACGGTCTCAGATCCAGCAACAGGAAGCCGTCAGTCAGGTTCAGTGACATTAACCTGATTCAGTAATTGATTCAGATACTAATTGAATTTTTCGGGAGGAGTAATGGAAGAAGAAATTGCGCAGATGCAGGAAATATATGAACAGGTAATCGGATATCTGGTGAATTACAGTTTCCAGATTGCCGGCGCAATATTCATATTCATGCTGGGCATGTTCATGTCGCGAAAACTGGGCAAGGCACTCGAGTCTTTCCTGCTGAAGAAAAATATAGACGTTACGCTCAGTCGCTTCACGGCCAGTGCCATCAGGATACTTCTGCTGGGCATCGTGGCCATCATGGCCCTTGATCAGGTCGGAATAAGTGTTACACCCTTTGTAGCCACCATCGGTGCTCTGGGTCTGGGTGCTGGTCTTGCGATGCAGGGCATGCTGGCCAATTATGCAGCCGGGGTCACCATCATTGTTACCCGCCCTTTTGTTGTGGGAGACACCATTTCAATACTTGGAGTCAATGGTCAGGTAAAGGAAGTGCATCTGGGCAATACCGTCCTGAGCAATGAAGACGAAGTCAGCATTACCATTCCCAACAAACACATACTCGGTGAAATCATCCACAACTCGAAATCCGAATCCATCATCGAGATGACCATCAGTATTGCCTACAACGCCGATCCCGAACAGGCCGCGGTACTTGTGGCTGATGCTATTGCAAACACCGAAGGCGTCAGTAAACGCAGTTTACCCCAGGTTGGTATCCAGGATTTCGGAGATGACGGTTT